>NZ_JBJGYN010000010.1:0-117034 GCF_054050015.1 Geodermatophilus sp. SYSU D01176
AGCGGAAGGAGCCCGGCTGGGCAGGCCCCTGCCGCAGCACCTCGACCGCCCGCGAGATCTCCTCGGCGGTGAGCGGGTCCAGCGGGTGCAGGACGACGGTCGCCGGGCTGATCTCCTGAATGCTCATGGGGCTCCTCTGCGGGTGCGCGGCCGTGGTGGACCAGCTGTCGAGTGGGGGGACACGTGCGGAGACCGCTCGGGCGGCTGCGCGGGCCGGCGGTGTGATCTGGGTCTCCTGGTGTGGCGGAACGCTAGCCGCTCCGAGCCCCTGGTGCCAAGACCGACTTCGATCCCATGGCGCGCATCCTCGTCGAAATCACCGAACTCGTCGGGCCGACAGGGTTGACAACCGTCCGGCGACTGGCAAACTGCGGCGAAATTCGATGGGAGTGATCCATGCCACACGTCCATGAACTGCGCGACCGGCTCGTCGACCAGGGCGTCAAGTTCGTCTTCGGTTGGTACACGGACGTGCACGGCGTCCCCAAGAGCAAGTGCGTGCCGGTCGAGTCGCTGCCGAACATGGCGCAGGGCTCGGAGCTCTACACCGTCGGGGCGCTGGAGGGGATGGGGGATCTGGGCCCGCACGAGGACGAGTGCGCCGGTCTCCCGGACCTCGACCGGCTCGTCGTGCTCCCGTGGGACCCCCGGTTCGCACTGGTCCCCACCCGGTTGCACCTGAACGGCGAGCCCTACGACCAGGACGCACGGAACGTGCTGGTCCGCCAGGTCGACGCGGCCGCGGCGGCCGGGTTCACGGCGAATGTCGGCATCGAGCCTGAGTTCTACATCGTGCGGGAGACCCCCGGCGGTTGGGAACCCCTGGTGCCCGGGGACCGGTTGAACGCGCCGACGCGTGGTTACGACTTGGAGGCCACCATCCTGGCCGAGCCCTTCCTCGGTCCGATGGTCGAGCACATGAACAGCCTCGGCTGGGGCGTCTACTCCTTCGACCACGAGGGGGGCGACGGCCAGTACGAGTTCAACTTCGACTACACCGACGCCTTGACCATGGCTGACCGGATGGTGCTCTTCCGGCTCATGGCCAAGCACGTCGCGCGTGAGCAGGGCTGCATCGCGACGTTCATGCCCAAGCCGTTCCAGGACGACTTCGGCTCCGCGGCGCACATCAACATCAGCCTCGCCGACCTGCACACGCGCCAGAACGTCTTCGCCGCCGGCGACGGCAGCCGGGCCTACAGCGACCTGTCCCGCCACTTCGTCGCCGGGGTGCTCGCGCACGCCGGCGCAATCAACGCGGTCATCTGCCCCACGGTGAACTCCTACAAGCGGTTCACCAGCAAGGGCTTCATGGACGAGATCTCATGGGCGCCCGTGCACCGGGCGTGGGGCGAGAACAACCGCACCCTCATGTGCCGGATGCCGGTCAACCGCCACTGCCTGGAGGTCAGGACCGCCGACAGCTCGGTGAACTACCACCTCGGGATCGCGATGGTCCTGGCCGCGGGCCTCGACGGCATCAAACGCCAGTTGGACCCGGGCGAGCCGATCAACCGCGACACGTACAAGCTCACTGAGCAGGAGCTGGCTGCCTACGGCGACCTCGCCCTGCCGGCCACCCTTGACGAGGCGCTGGACGAGTTCGAGACCGACGACGTCGCCCAGGACGTGTTCGGTCCGGCCTTCCACGCCACCTACCTGGCCTACAAGCGGCAGGAGGCGCACGAGTACCGGTCGGTCGTCACCGACTGGGAGACGCGCACCTACCTGCAGCGGATCTGAGGCCACGTGACCCTCGACCAGACCGCTCCCGTCCTGGCCCTCCCGGCCGAGGTCGAGCGCAGGCGCCGAGCCGCCAACGCCGAGACCCTGAGCCGGCTGACCCGAGCCGAGCCCGTCCTCGTCGACGTGGCACCGGCCGCCGACGTCGTCCCGGGCATGACGCCGACCACGATCCTCACCTCGGGGGCCCCGCAGCACTGGGAGGAGTACACCGGCGGCCAGCGCCGGGCGGTGCTCCACGCGGCCGTCTACGAGGGACTGGCCCGCGACCCGGCCGACGCGGAGGAGGCGATCACCGCCGGCAGGGTGCGGGTGCGCAGCACCCAGCAGCACTCGTGCATCGGCTCGGTCGCCGGCATCTACACCGCCTCGATGCCGGTGTTCGTGGTCCGCGACGAGACGCACGGCAACACCGCCTTCTGCAACCTCTACGAGGGCGAGAGCCGGCACCGGCTGAACTACGGCTCCTACGACGACGAGGTGGTCCGCGGCCTCCGCTGGCTGGAGACCACGATGGGGCCGCTGCTGGCCGAGGTGCTGCGCCGGCACGGCCCGATCAGGCTCAAGCCCCTGATGGCCCGCGCGCTGCGGCTCGGCGACGAGCTGCACAGTCGCAACACGGCGGCGACGCTGCTGCTCACCCGGGAGCTCACCCCGGCGTTCCTGGACCTCGAGACGACGCGGCACTCCGCGGCGGCACGAGCGGTGCTGGACTTCCTCGGCCGCAACGACTACGCGTTCCTCCGGGTCGGGATGGCGGCGGCGAAGGCCACGGCCGATGCCGCGCACGGGGTCCCCTGCAGCAGCGTCCTCACCGGGATGGCGCTCAACTGCCGGGAGTTCGCCATCCGGGTCAGCGGGCTCGAGGACCAGTGGTTCCGCGGTGTCCACCCCCGCCTCGAGGGTCGTTTCTTCGAGGGGTTCTCCCTGGCCGACGCGGAGTGGATCGGGGGCGAGAGCTGCGTGACCGAGACGATCGGGCTCGGTGGCTTCGCCCAGGCGTGTGCCCCCACCCTGCAGGCCTACCAGGGCGGCACGACAGAGGCGATGCGCGCCAACAACGAAGCCATGTACGCCATCACGGTGGGAGAGCACCCCGACTTCCGGCTACCGCCCCTGGACTTCCGGGGATCCCCGGTCGGCATAGACATCTTCGCCGTCCTGGCCACCGGTGTCACGCCGGTCATCGACGGTGGCCTGGCCGGCCGGGACGGCGGCCAGATCGGGGCCGGCGTGCTGCGGCCCGACCTGGACTGCTTCTCCAGCGCGGCCGAGGCCTACCGGCATCGCTACGTCGCCGACTGAACGAGGACGGCGCCTCCTCGGCGCGCGTCCCGCCGCACCGGCGGACCGCTCACCGCCCCGCACGACCTGCTCCGCGAACGACCCGTCCGCACTCCGCGCTCACACCAGCAGGAGACTCCGTGGCAACGTCCGATCCCGTCCGGCCGGCTCCCCCGGCGAGCCAGGCGCCGCCCTCCAGGCCGGTACCCCCCACGACCCAGGCCCCACTTCCCAGGCCGGCCCCCGCGCAGCCGGGCTCGCGCCTGTCCCGGGGCAGCATGGGCACGTTCGAGTTGACCTTCTTCGTCGTCGCGGCGGCCGGTCCGCTCCTGATCGTCGCCGGGTACGCGCCCCTGGCGTTCCTGATCGGCGGGCTCGGTGCGCCCGGCGCCCAGCTCATCGCCGCCCTGGTCCTGCTCCTGTTCGCGGTCGGGTTCACGCGGATGGCGCTGCGCATCCGCAACCCCGGTGCCTTCTACTCCTACATCGGCCGCAGCCTCGGCAAGCCGATGGGGGGCGGCGCGGCGATGCTCGCCCTGGGGGCCTACTCCCTGATCGCCGTGGGGCAGCTCGGTGCCATCGGCGCGTTCGCCTCCGGCACGGTCACCGCGTTCACCGGTGCGGAGGTCCCCTGGCCGGTGTTCTCCTTCGCGGCCATCCTCGTGGTCGCCGTCCTCGGGCACCGGCGGATCTCCCTGAGCGCCAAGGTGCTCGGGGTGGCCCTCCTGGCGGAGGTCGCCATCCTGCTCGTGCTGGCGGTGCCGGTGCTCGTGGAGGGCGGTCCCGAGGGCCTGGACTTCGGTTCCTTCGCCCCGTCCGCCATCTTCGCCGGCGGGGGTACCGGAGCGATGTTCGCCATCGTGTTCGGGGCCTTCATCGGCTTCGAGTCGACGGCGATCTACGCCGAGGAGACCCGCGAGCCGGCGCGCACGGTGCCCCGCGCCACGTTCCTGGCCATCGGGTTCCTGGGCACCTTCTACACGTTCATGGCCTGGATCGCCGTGGTCGCGTTCGGGCAGTCCCAGGTCGTCGGGGCGGCCACCGACGACCCCACCGGGATGTTCTTCACCGCCACCGAGCAGTACGTCGGCCACTGGGCGACCGTGGTCATGGAGGTCCTGCTGATCAGCAGCGCCTTCGCGTCGACGCTGGCCTTCCACAACACGGCGTCCCGGTACTTCTTCACCCTCGGGCGCGAGGGGCTGCTCCCCCGGCGCCTGGCGGCGGTGCACCCGGTGCACGGTTCCCCGTACGTTGCCAGCGGTGTGCAGGTGGTCATCGCCGTCGTGATCGCAGCCTTGTTCGCGGTGTTCGGCGCCGACCCCTACCTCGGCCTGTTCCTTCTCGTGGTGGCCCCTGGCGTCCTGGCGGTGATCGTCCTGCAGGCGCTGTGCGCCGCGGCGATCGTCGTCTTCTTCCGGCGCCAGGCCAGGACGGGACGCCCCTCGATCTGGGCCACGCTCGTGGCGCCGTTGGCGAGCCTCGTCGGCCTCCTCGTGGCCACCTGGCTGGTGGTCATCAACTTCGAGCTGCTCACCGGGCGCACCGACTGGGTCAACGTGCTGCTGCTGGCGCTGCTGCCCCTGGCCTTCATCGCCGGCGTCGTCGTCACCTGGGTGATCCGCCGGCGGGACCCGGTGCGGTACGAGTTACTGACCGAGTCGCGGATCTACTGAGTGGTACGGACATGGCCGTCCTCCCCAGCGGGCGTGTGTCGGTGCAGGCAGCGACGCCGGGTGTTCCCCGTACCCTCCGTGGATGACCCGTCGCAGCACGCGTGCCGAGGAGGACACCCGGCCCGGCGACCTCGCAGACGCGCCGGCCGGATCGCCGAAGGCGGCGATCGACGACACCGACCGCGAGATCCTGCGGGTCCTGCAGGTCGACGGCCGCACCAGCAACTCGGAGGTGGCCCGGCGGCTGGGCGTCACCGAGACGACGGTCCGCAAGCGGTTGGCAGCCATGCTGGAGGCCGATCTCGTGTCCGTCGTCGCCGTGCCGACGCCGCGGCTGGCCGGGTACACGGTCTCGGCGATCATCGGCATCTCGGTGCAGCTGAAGTCGTTGCAGTCGGTCGCCGACGCGCTGGTCCAGCGACCGGAGGTCCGCTACTGCGGGATCTCGGCCGGTCGGTACGACCTCATCGTGGAGGCGTTCTTCACCGACCAGGAGCACGTGGTCAGGTTCGCCAGCGAGGTCCTAGGCGCCCTCGACGGCATCACCGACGTGGAGACCTCCCTCATCCTGAAGATCGAGAAGTTCTCCTACGAGTGGCAGATCCCCTGACGGTGCGTCGCTGAGTCCCGGGCTGGCGTCGGCCCGCCTCGCCGGGATCACAGGCGGCGCGTCGTCTCCTCGTCCCGCTCGCCGCCGTAGTAGCGCTCCAGCACCTCGCCGAACACCCGCTCGTCGGGGATCGCTGCCTCGAACAGGGTCATCGAGGAGCGCAGCTTGAGCGCGTCCACCGACCCGAGCACCCGCGCCGGGTCGCGGCCGGGCAGCTCCAGCAGCGCCTGGGCGCACTCGACCAGCCGCGGGCCCAGCACCGGGTGGGTCGCGTAGGCGCGCGCCTCCGCCAGCCCGGAGACGGCGTACCGCTGCGCCATGGCGCTGTGCCCGAGGCCGGCGACCTGCGGGAAGACGAACCACATCCAGTGGCTCTGCTTCACGCCGGCCCGCAGCTCGCGCAGCGCCTGCTCGTACCCGCCGCCGTCCTGCGCCCGGACGAACCGCTCGAGGTCGACGTCCTCGCTCACTGCGCCCGGCCGCCCACCCGGTCGGCCTCGCGCACCCGGGACAGCGCCCGGGCCAGGAAGCGCACCATCGTCCCCAGCAGCCGCTTGCGGGCGTCCGCCCGCCGGAACTCGTGGCCCTCCCCCTCGAGCTCCAGGTACTGCACCCTCCGGTCCAGCTCGCGCAGCGCCAGGACGATCTGGTGGGCCTCGCCGATCGGCACGTTGGTGTCGTGCTCGCCGTGGACGACGAGCAGCGGGACGTCGATGGCGGCGGCGGCCCGCAGCGGGGAGATCTCCTCCAGCAGCGCGCGGTCCCGCTCCGGGTGGCCGTACTTCGACACGGCGGCCGCGCCGATCCACGGATCGGTGTCGCGGTAGAAGGTGACCAAGTCGGACATGCCGCAGATGTCGACGCCCGCGGCGAAGACGCCGGGGGAGAAGGCGAGCGAGGCCAGCGTGAGGTAGCCGCCGTAGGAGCGACCGGTCACCGCGATGCGGTCGGCGTCGGCGACACCGGTGTCCACCAGGTGCCGTGCTGCGGCCAGGACGTCGGCGAACGCGTCGTGGCGGCCGTGCAGGTCGTCGGCGTGCACAAACTCCCGGCCGAAGCCCGACGAGCCGCGGATGTTGGGCGCGAACACGGTGATCCCGGCCGCGGCCAGCGCCTGGTGCTCGGGGTCGAACGTCGGCCGCTCCTGGGCCTCGGGCCCGCCGTGCAGCCACAGCACCGCGGGGCCGGTGCCCTTCAGCCGGCTGGGCGCGCGGTACAGCCAGCCGGTCAGGGGCAGGCCGTCGCTGCCCTCGAACGTCGCCAGCGTCGGGACGACGAGCCGCCGCCCGGGGAGGGGAGGGGAGGAGGAGACCCGGGTCCAGGCGTGCGTCGTGGTGTCCAGGTGCCACAGCTCGCGGGGCCGCGTCGGGCCCTGCACGCCGAGCACCACGCTGGAGCCGTCGCGGCTGAGGACCGGGTCGGCGGCCACCAGCCCGGGCAGGCCGGAGATGGGCGTGCGCCCGCCCGTGGCGGTGTCCATCAGCTCCAGCTCGCTGCGCCCGGCGACGTTCCACACCAGCAGCAGCAGGCGGCCGGCGTCGTCGGCGTCGACGAACTCCAGCTCGGCGTCGTCGCGAGCGGCGAGGGTCCGCGGTTCGCCGCGCCAGCCGTTGGGGCCGAACGGCACCCCGATCAGCTGCCGGCGGGGCAGACCCACGTCCGACGCCAGGTAGACGTAGACCGGCCCGCCGTGCTCGGCGGGCGCCGGCCGGATGAGCGCGACCTCGGTGGAGCCGGTCGCGCCCTGGGGCAGCACGCTGAGGGCCTCGTCGGTGAGCCGGTCGACGACGACGACGTACTGCTGCCCGCGCGTGCCGTCGCGGACGACGATGAAGCGCTCCTCCAGCGACACGTCGAGCACGCGGATCAACTCGCCCTCGGCCAGCGGGTCGAGCCGGCCGGTCGCGGGGTCGGCGAGGAAGCAGCGGGTCGGCACCCCCTCGGCGGCGCCGGGGAAGCTGACGACGAAGCGGTGCCCGCTGCGCGTCCAGGGCCCCAGCTCGGCGTGCGTGGTCGCGTCGCCGGCGACGCGGCGGGCGTCGCTGCCGTCGGGCCGCACCACCCACACCGCCGTCCGGACCCCGCCGCCGGTGGCGACCTCGCAGGTCAGCCAGCCGCTGTCGGCCGCCCACCGCACGGAGACCACCGGGTCGTCGGAGAGCTTGATGTGCCGGGCGACGGGCCGCTGCCCGTCGAGCACGACGTCCTTGATGTAGAGCTGGGGGACCCCCGAGCGGTCGCTGATGAAGGCGACCTGCCGGGCGTCCGGCGTCATGTTGGGGCCCCAGCTGCCCCAGGCGTCGACGAGCGCGTCGCCCAGCGCGATCGCGTCCTCGACCACCGTCGGGTCCGCGTACACGTGCGTCGTCACCGTGCCAGGTCCTCCGTGTTCTGCAGCCTCGTCGCGGGCGCAGGCTGCCACAGCCTGCCGTGCCGGGAGTGGTCCGGAGCGTCCGGCTCGCGCAGCATGCGCTGCGCCGGCCCCGGCCGGAGCGGGCCACGCCGTCCGGCCGCCGGGTCGCCCGGCACCGCGGCCCCACGGTACGGGCCCGCGAGGGCTCCGGCCTGCGGGCGTGCTCACCCGCCGGCCGTCGTCACTCCTCCCGCAGCAGGACGTCGACCAGGTGCTCGGCGATCGCCAGGGACGACGTCGCCGCGGGGGAGGGCGCGTTGCGCACCGCCACCACCGGGCCGCGCCGGCTGACGCGGAAGTCGTCGACCAGGCTGCCGTCGGCCTGCATCGCCTGGGCGCGCACGCCCGCCGGGGCGGGCACCAGGTCGCCGGCGGTCAGCTCGGGCACGTAGCGGCGGGCCGCGGCGGCGTAGGCCCGGGAGCTCAGCGAGCCGCGGACCTCGGCCAGCCCGGTCCGCCAGTGCCGCCGGGCGAACCTCCGGAAGCCGGGGTACCGCAGCAGGGCGGCCAGCTCGGCGGGGTCGGCGTCCCGCCACCGGTAGCCCTCGCGGGCCAGCGCCAGGACGGCGTTCGGCCCGACCAGCACCTCGCCGTCCACCCGCGGGGTCAGGTGCACGCCGAGGAACGGGTACTGCGGGTCGGGCACCGGGTAGACGAGGCCGTTGACCAGCCCGCGCCGCTCCGGGCGCAGCGCGGCGTACTCGCCGCGGAAGGGCACGATCCGCGGGTCGGCGTCGTCCCCGGCCAGCCGCGCCAGCCGGTCGACGTGCAGCCCGGCGCAGAGCACCACCCGGTCGGCGACGACCTCCTCGCCGGCGGTGCTGGTGACGACGACGCCTCCGGCCGGCCGCAGCCCGCCGACCGCGAAGCCGGTGCGCACCGTCGCGCCGGCCGCGCGGGCGTCCGCGGCGAGCCGCTCGGTGACCGCGACGTAGTCGACGATCGCGGTGGTGGGGGAGTGCAGCGCGGCAGTGCCGGCGACGTGCGGTTCGAGCTCGCGCAGCTCGGCCCGGTCGATCAGCCGGACGCCGGGGACGCCGTTGGCGCGGGCCCGCTCGGCGATCGCGTCCAGCCGCCGCTCCTCCGCGGCGTCGAGGGCCACGAGCACCTTGCCGATCTCGTCGTGGGGCAGGGCGTGCTGCGCGCAGAACTCCCGCAGCAGCGCGACGCCGCGGCGGCACAGCGTGGCCTTGAGCGAGCCGGGCTCGTAGTACAGGCCGGCGTGCACCACGCCGGAGTTGCGGCCGGTCTGGTGGGCGGCGAGCCGGTCCTCCTTCTCCAGCACCGTCACCTCGGCGTCCGGCCGCCGGTGCAGCAGCCGGCGCGCCACCGCCGTCCCGATGATCCCGCCGCCGACCACGGCGTACCGCGTCCCTGCCACCGCGCGGACCCTACGGCGGCGGCGCGGCCGTGCGGCGGCGCCGGTGCGCCTCGACCAGGGCCGGGCGCTCGCGCAGCAGCAGGTGCCGGCCGAGCAGGCAGACCAGCCCGCCGAGGACGGCGAGGGCGGCCGTGGCGGTCCAGGCGACGGTGTAGGAGGCGGCCGAGACGACCGCGCCGAACGCCAGGGGGCCGAGCGCGGCGCCCAGCCCGACCCCGCCCTGGGTGATGGAGGTGGCCCGGGCGGCCATGCCGTGGTGCATGCGGGCGATCGCGTAGGTGGCGAGCCCGGCCCACGCCCACCCGGTGCAGTAGCCGACGACGACGCCGACCGCGATGAGCGCCTCGGAGCCGGTGCCGAGCAGCGCGTAGGACAGGCCACCCAGCGACATCTGCGCGGACACGACGAGCAGCCACCGGGTGCGCACCCGGTCGGCCAGCCGGCCGAGGAGCACCCGCGTTCCGGCGCCGGCCGTGCTCGCCCCGGCGGCGAGCAGGCCGGCGGTCGCCGGGGCGATGCCGCTGTCGACGGCGGTGGCGACGGAGAACGTCCCCAGCGCGTTGCCCGTCCCGGCGCCCAGCATCAGCCCGGCGGCCAGCACGAGCAGCGGCGTCCGGCGGAACGGTCCGGCCGCCTCCGACGGCGGTGCCGCGGACCCGGCCGACCCCAGCCGACCGCTCCCCGGCACCGACAGCGCGACCAGCAGCGCCAGGGCGCCGCCGATGCCAAAGGCCGTCCGCCAGCCGAGCGGGATGGCCACCAGGGGGATGGCGACCCCGGCGAGCAGCGTCGACAGCGGGATCGCCGCCTGCTTGAGCCCGTAGGCCAGGCCCTGCCGGTCCACCGGCACCGACCGCGCGACGAGGTCGTTGCTGGCCGGCTGGCCGATCCCGTTGCCGCACCCGGCGACCGCCAGCGCGGCGGCGAGGACGGCGGGATCGTGCGCGGCGACGGCGACGACCAGCATCGCTCCCGCCGCGGTGAGGGCGGCGAGCCGGACGACCGGGACGGTGCCGAGCCGGCGCACCAGCGCGCCGGCGGCGAACGCCGAGACCGCGGAGGCGGTGAAGAAGACCGCCACGAGCTGGCCGAGCAGGGACGGGCCGACGCCGAGGTCGGCGCGCAGCTGCACCGCCAGGACACCGGCCAGGTACGCCGGCAGCAGCCCCGCGGTGGTCACCGTGACCGCCGCGGTCGTCGCGCGGGCCGACCCCGCGGACCGCTGGACCGGCATCCCACTCCCGTCTCCCCGTGGCGCTCCCGCGCCGGCCGGAGACTACGGTGCGCCTCGCCCCCGACCCGCCCGTGGCCCGCGGCCACCGACCCCCGACGGAGTGCCCCGATGGACCTCGGACTGACCGGCCGCGTCGCCCTGGTGACCGCCGCCTCGAAGGGCCTGGGCCGCGCGACGGCGACCCGGCTGGCCGCCGAGGGCGCGCGGGTGGTGGTGTCCAGCCGCGGCGCCGAGCAGCTGGCGCGGACCGCGGCAGAGATCGCCGAGGAGACCGGCGCGCAGGTCGAGTCCTGCCCGGCCGACGTGTCCGACGCCGCCGACCTCGACCGGCTGCTGCGGGAGACGCGGGAGCGCCTCGGCGGGGTCGACGTCCTGGTGAACAACGCCGGCGGCCCGCGGCCGGGTGGCTTCGACGCGCTGGACGACGCCGCCTGGCAGGAGGCGTTCGAGCTGAACCTGCTGTCGACCGTGCGGCTGTTCCGCGGCGTGCTGCCGCACATGCGCGCGCAGGGCTGGGGCCGGATCGTCACCATCGCGTCGTCGTCCATCCGGCAGCCGATCGACGACCTGACGCTGTCCAACACGTTCCGGGTGGGCCTGCTGGGGCTGGCCAAGAGCGTCGCGCTCGAGGTGGCCGGGGACGGCGTGCTGGTCAACACCCTGGGCCCGGGCCGGATCGCCACCGACCGCGTCGCCACCCTCGACGCCGCGCGCGCCGAGCGCAGCGGCCGACCGGTCGAGGAGGTCCGCGCGCAGCAGGAGGCGGGCATCCCGGTGGGCCGCTACGGCACCGCCGAGGAGTTCGCCAAGGTCGCGGCCTTCCTCGCCTCGGGCGCCAACACCTACGTCACCGGCCAGCACCTGCTGGTCGACGGCGGCATGGTGCGCGCGATCTGACACCCCGTCGTCCCCGCCGCCGGCGCGGGTGGGCATGCTCGGCGGCGCACCCGGAACCCAGCAGAGAGGCAGGGACACGTGGGACAGGTCCAGTTGGAGCGGCACGGCGGCGTCGCCGTGTTCACGGTCGACTCGCCCGAGGTCAAGAACGGGCTCAGCCCCGAGATGGGGCTGCAGCTGGCGGCCCTCTGCGACGAGGTGGACGCCGACCCGCTGATCGGTGCCGCCGTCATCCGGGGGGCCGGGGGCACCTTCTGCTCCGGGGCCGACCGGCGGCGCTGGACGGCCGGCGCCGACCAGGCCGAGGACACCGTCTACAAGGAGCTCGGCGCGGTCTACACGGCGTTCCGCCGGATCGGCACCCTGCAGGTGCCGACGATCGCCGCGGTGCGCGGCGCCGCCGTCGGCGCGGGGCTGAACCTGGCGCTCTCGACCGACCTGCGCATCGTCGGGGAGGACGCCCGGCTGCTCGCCGGCTTCCTGCGCATCGGCCTGCACCCGGGCGGCGGCTACTTCACGATCAGCTCCCGGACGGCGGGCCGCGAGGCCACCGCCGCGATGGGGCTGTTCAGCGAGGAGATCGACGGCGTGCGCGCCGCGGAGATCGGGCTGGCCTGGCGGGCCGTGCCCGACGACGAGGTCGAGGACCTCGCGCTCGAGCTGGCCGGCCGGGCGGCCAGGGACCCGGAGCTGGCCCGCGAGGCGGCGCGTTCGTTCCGCACCGAGTCCGGGCCGCCCGGGATCGGCTGGGAGGCCGCGCTGCACTTCGAGCGGGCCACCCAGATGTGGTCGCAGCGGCGGCGCGACACCGCCTGAGCCCGGCCGTGGCCGGCCCCGTCCGCGGATGACGAACTCGTGTCGGTGCCGTCGTCCGCGGCACGGCCCCGGCCGTGCCGGGCAGCCTCGTCGGACGACCGGACGGCGAGGAGGGGGCGGCATGCGCAGGACGCGGCGGTGGCTGACCGGGACGGTGCTGGCGGTGACCCTCGGGGTGACCGGCTGCTCGGGCAGCGCGGCGGGCGACCCGCCCGGCGACGCGGTGCCCGGCGAGGAGGCGGACAGCTCCGCCGACCCGGACCCGGTGGACGGCGGCGAGGAGGACGCCGACGGCATCGACCCCGGCACCGGCGGCCTCGATGACGACGACGACACCGACGACGAGGGCTGAGCTCCGGCCGCCCGACGTTCCCTGCCGGGACCTCCGGCCCTGCTTACACGTGGAAGCAGCGCCGGAGGTTCCCGGGAGACACCTGGCCCCTGCGGGAGCGCCGCCGCGAGCCCGCGAGCGGCGGGGGCAGGGGGTCCCTCCTCAGGCAGTGCCCTCGGCCGCGATCAGGTCGGCGACCGCCTGCGGCCGGGTCGAGCAGTCGTCGCCGGAGGGGGGCTGCTCGCTGGCCAGGCCGGTCACGCCGGCGTCCTCGACGGGCTCGAAGCCGAGCCGGTCGATGTGCCGCGGCACCCGGTTCTGCGCGTTGATGACGTGCGAGCGGGAGAGCCAGCCCTTGCCGTCGGCGACGTCGAAGTCCAGACCGCCGCCCGGGGCGCGCTGCACGTGGCCGGGGGAGGGGAGCAGGCCGACCAGCTGCACGGCCTGGTCCACCGGGAGGTCCTGCGGCGGGCGGTCGAAGTAGTACCAGCTGGCCGCGCAGACGCCGTAGAGCGACGGCCCGAACTGGGCGTAGTTGACGTAGAGCTCGAGCATCCGCCGGTCGTCGACGGCGAGGGCCAGCTCCGCGGACAGCGCCGCCTCGACCGCCTTGCGCCAGGCGCTCATCTCCTGGTTGAGGAAGAGGTTCTTGGCGACCTGCTGCGGGATGGTCGAGCCCGACGGGTCCTCCGCGCCGGTCATGTGCGCCTTCGCGCGGCCGAGCATCTCGTCCCAGGTGAAGGCCCCGGCGCGGTAGGGGAGCTTGGCGTCCTCGTGCGCGATCACGGCGGCGAGGAAGTTGCGCGACACGTGCTCGACCGGCACCGACTGCTGGAGGGCGCCGTTCGGGTTGGCCGCCATGAACGCCGTCGTCGGCGGGTCGATCCAGCGCAGCGAGAACATGACCAGCGCCTGGAGGACGAACCCGACGACGAGCACCCGGCCGATCCGGCCGACCAGCTCCCGGCGCGAGCGCGAGCGGGGCTGCTCGGGACGGTCGTCGCGGGGACGCCGCTCGTCGGGTGCCTCCCGGTCGCGGCGGCGTCGCCGGCGTCGGGCCTGCTCCTCCGGTGCGGGGCCGTATCCGTATCCGTGGCCGTCGGGGCCGTACCGGTCGTCGACGTCGTCCCACGTCGAGCGGGGGTACTGCACCGGCCCGGACGGGACCGCGTCGTCGTGCCGGGGCCGTCGGCTGCGGGGCCGGTCGGCGGTGGTGCTGTCGCGGTTCCGGCGGCGGCGGACGGTGGGCCAGCGGTCCGACGGGGCGTGCGGCATGGGTCGGTGTTCTCCCTGGTGGACGCGAGCCGCAATCGTACGGCGGCGGACCGTGATGACCGCGGAGTTCAGCCTGTGAGGTGCGCGAAGACGACGACGTTGTCGGCGTAGTCGCCGGTCCCCTCGTCGAAGGCGCCGCCGCAGGTGATCAGCCGCAGGCCGGCGTGGTCGAGGTCGCCGTAGACGGCGTCGCCGGGGAAGGCGTCCTTGGCGTGCTCCTCGACCCGGTCGACGAGGAAGACCGCGGTGCTGCCGTCGGCGCGGTCGACCTCCACCGTGTCGCCGGGCAGCAGCTCGTCGAGGCCGGCGAACGCGCCGGGCTCGCCGGCCCAGTCGACGTGGCCGGCGAGGACGGCGGGGCCGAGCTGGCCGGGGGTGGGGCTGCGCTCGTACCAGCCGACCGGGTAGCCGCCGGGTGGGACCTCCATCGAGCCGTCGCGCTGCAGCCCGAGCTCCATGACGTCGGAGGTGACGCCGAGCGCCGGGATCCGGACGGCGGTGGGCGCGCTCGCCGGCAGCTGGTGGACGACGGCGACCGGCGCGACGGCTGTGACGGCCGCACGGGCCGGCGGCGCCGGCGGCAGCTCGGCGGGGGCGGCGACGACCCGGTGCACCGGCGCGTCGGCGGGAGAGGGGCCGAGCACGAGGAGGCCGGCGCCGACCGTGGTCAGGACGACGGAGGCCGCCGACCAGGCGAGCGCGGCGCGCGGTCGCCGGCGCCGGTGGCGGCCGTAGCGGGTGACGCGGGGCGGCCGGGTGAGCAGCGCGCCGACGTCCGGGGGGACCAGGGGCGGCGGATAGGCGCCGACGATCCGGACCTCGCCGTCGGCGTCCCCGCGCAGCCGGATGGCGATCGTGCCGGTGCCGGGCGCGGCGCCGCCCGCCCCGGTCGGGTGCTGACCGGGGCGGGCGGGGAGCGGGCGCTGCGGCACGGGCCGCCGGTCAGGCGGAGGCGCGGGCGCTGCGACGGGCCGCGACGGCCGCGCCACCGGCGGCGGCCAGCGCCGCGCCACCCAGGACGAACGGCAGCGCGCTGCCGTCCTCGCTGGCGCTGGCGCTGCCGTCGCCGGCGGCGACCGCGCCGACGGGGCGGGTGGAGACCTGCGACGTGCCGGTGCTCGTGGAGGAGGCGGGCGCGTACTGCTGGTCCTCGCAGGCGATGCCGTCGTCGTCGGCGTCCAGGCGCTCCGGGTCGCCGGGGACCGCGTCGAAGGCGGCCTGGGCAGCGGCCTGGCTGGCGAAGTCGGGGCAGTCGCGGTCGGTGGCGGCGTGGGCGGTGCCGGTGGTGCCGAGCGTCAGCAGTGCGGTGACGAGGACACCGGCGGCGGTGGTGCGGCGCATGGGATCTCCTGGAGACGGTGGTGGGGTGAGACCACCATCACCGATCCGTGACCGGTTCAGTACGGAGCGACATACCGGAACGTGAGCGTCTCGTTGAGCGGATCATGCCAGCAGAACACGCGCCGACACGCCGCTGACTTCCGCGCCGCCGGACGGTCTGTCCTCCATGCAGACGACACGGCTCGACCTCGGTCCACAGGCCGCCGAGGTGGCGCGGGTGGTGGCCGGCATCCGCGACGACCAGCTCGGCGACCCCACGCCGTGCGCCGGCACCCCGGTGGCGGGGCTGCTCGCGCACGTGGTGGGCCTGACCACGGCGTTCCGGATGGCCGCGGAAAAGACGCCGGCGCTCGGTCAGCCCTCAGCGTCGCCGGACGACCTGCCGGCCGAATGGCGCACCCGGCTGCCCGCGCAACTCGACGCGCTGGTCGCCGCGTGGCAGCGGCCGTCGGCGTGGGAGGGGACCGCCGAGGCCGGTGGCGTGGTGATGCCCGCGCCGGTCACGGCGATCGTGGCGCTCGACGAGGTGCTGGTGCACGGCTGGGACCTCGCCGTCGCGACCGGGCAGCACTACGCGGCCGACCCCGCGTCGGTGGCCGCGTGCACCGAGTTCGCGGCGCAGGCCGCCGCCGAGGGGCCCACGCCGGGGTTGTTCGGCCCGCCGGTGCCCGTGCCCGACGACGCACCGCTCCTGGACCGGCTGCTCGCCCTCACCGGCCGCGACCCCGCCTGGCGGCCGCCGACCTGAGTCCCCCGTTGACGCGGACGGCGGGCGGTCCAGGCGGTGGTGGGTCAGACGGGGATGACCTGCAGGTCGCTGATCCCCGCGAGGGCGGAGTAGTCGGCGTCCTGACTGACGACCGGCACGCGCAGCGCAAGGGCGGTCGCGGCGATCCACATGTCGTTGACGTTCACCCGGCGGCCGGCCTGAGCCAGGAGGAGCCGGAGCCGGGCCCACTCGTCGGCGACGGCCGTGTCGATCGGTACGGGGTGCATGTCGGCCACCGTCTGCAGGGTGGTCAGTCTGCGGGATCGCACTGACAGCTCCGAGGCGGCGAGGACGCCTGCGCGGAGTTCGCCGTAGGTGACGACGGAGACGGCCACCTCGTCGGGCAGGGCCGACGCGTCCAGGCCCCGCCCCTCGCGGGCGATGAAGACGCTGGTGTCCAGGAGGCCACGGCTCACCGGACGGGGCCCAGCTCGTCGGTGTCTCCGGAGATCGCGAGCAGCTCGCCGTGCAGGTCCGGGTCGGCCTGGGCCCGTTCCAGCCGCTCGAGGAACACCGAGCGGGCCGTCCAGTGCGAGCGTCGCGGCCGCACGGGGCCCAGTTCGGCGACCGGTTCGCCGTTCACGGTGATCACCACGGACTCGCCGGCACCGGCCCGCCGGAGAACGCCGGCCGTGTCGTTGCGCAGTTCACGGGATGCGACCCTCATGCTACGAATGTAGCCCTCCTGTAGCCGTTGCGGGCCAGGTGAAGCAGCGCACCGCCGAGCAGATGTTCGCGACGCTCGGACAGCTCAAGAGCGCGGACAGTCGGGCCATCCGCAGCGCCCGAGGGGGCTCTGCCGTCCTCGGGCCGGGGCGCCGGCGGACCGTGGCGCCCCGCGGTCAGTAGGCGCTGACTCCCATCACGTCGGCCAGTTGCCGGGTGTCGACGTACTGCTGCCAGCGGACCACCTTGCCGTTCCGGAGGTCCCACACGTGCGCGACCTGCACATCCATGGGCTTGCCGGTCGCGCGGTGGCTCGTCGCGTGGTAGCGGGCCTCGACCACCACCGTGTCGCCGGCTTCGATGAAGCGGCGCGGCTCGACTCGGAAGTCCTCGAACTCCTCGCCGATCCTGGCGAAGACACCGTCGACGACCTGCTGCGGGCCCACGAAGGCGTGGCCGGGGTGCCAGGGGTTCCCCTCCGCCTCGAACCACTCGATGTTCTCGTCCAGGGCACCGGTGACCGCGCCGAGGTCCCCGCGGGCGACGGCCTCGTAGATGCCCTTGACCGTCTCGACGCTGGTGGCGGATGTCTGGCTCATGGCGACCTCCTCCCAGAGGCGGATGAGACGACCGTAGTGAGCCGCTCGGTCGCGGCACAGGTGGCGGAGGTCCTCGAGCGGTGTGCCGCGCGGCCACTCGCCGGTGCTGCTCGGGCGTCACGGCAGTCCTCGCGCCAGCTCCTCGATCGGGGCGGACCAGGCGTCCGGCGTCGTCCAGACGAAGCTGTGCGCGCCGGGCACGGCGCGGAACCGGCCGTCCGGGGCCAGCCCGGCGAGCTCGCGCGCCCACTCGTCGGTGCACAACCGGTCCTGGTCGCCGTGCAGCACGAGCACCGGGACCGGCACCTGCGGGACGACGTCCTCCAGGGCATCGGCGAGGTGCACCGTGAGCGCGTGCCGGACGCGCCGCCAGCCCGCCCGCTGCCGCTCGCGGGTGTGCTGCTGGTCGAGGCTCGGCAGCTCCAGCGGGTGGTTGCGGCGCCAGGCCAGCAGGATCCGGCGCGTGCTGCGGAACCGCGGGTCCATGGTGGGGCTGGCCAGGACGAGCGCCCGCACGACGTCCGGACGGCGGACCGCGACGCGGGCGGCCACCTGCGTGCCGCTGGAGTGCCCGGCGAGCACGACCCGGTGGAGGCCGCTGCCCTCGAGCCACTGCACCACGGCGTCGGCGAACTGGGCGACGTCCAGCGGGTGCGGCGGCTCGCCGCTCCCGGAGAAGCCGGGCAGCTCGACCAGGTGGGCGCGGGTCCAGGCGCCGAGCGCGCACAGTGCCGGCTGGAGGTAATCCGCGACGGCCAGGCCGGGGACGACGACCACCTCGGGGACGCCCGCGCCTGGCGTGCCCACCGTGCGGCTGCGCATCACGCCCCAGGACGTGGGGCGGTGGGCGAGCGCGACGCCGGGGTCGGCGGTCATGGCGCGACGGTAGCCGCCGGCGTGCGCTGCGACCGGACGGCGTTGCTGGTTGACTCCCCGCAGACGGTGAGCCGAGCCGTCCGGGCCGGCCCGGGAGGGGTTCGCCATGGCGACGACGGTCGCGGGGATGTCGAAGCAGCAGCTGGCACGGGCGCTGGGCGCCACGGGAGCAGCCTTCGGGTTGGTCAGCGTCGTCGCGCCGAGGGTGGTCGCCGCGACCTACGGCGTGCCGGTCACCCCGGCCGGCCTGCAGCTGCAGCGGCTGTTCGGCAGCCACGCGCTGGCGATCTCGGTCCTGGCCCTGAGCGCGCAGACCGAGGAGGAGACGAACCGCGGGCTGGCCGTGGTGGCCGGCATGAACGCGATCGACGCGCTGACCGCGTTGGCGGCGGCTGCGCAGGCCGGCCGGGCGACCACGCTGCGCGCGGTCGCCAGCTCGCTGGCCTACGGGGCCGCCGCGCTGGTCGTCCGCTCGATGAAGGGCTGACCTGAGCGCCACGGTCCACCCGTGTTGATCATGGGCTCGTTGCCGGCGACACGGGCAGACAAGCCGGGCAGACCGGCAACAGTCCCATGATCAACACTCGGCGCCCGGCGACGGGGCCGAAGAGCCGATCCGCGCGGGACCATGTCGAGGTCTGAGTGCTCCCAGACCGCGTCCCGCCATCCAGCCACGGACGTGACCTCTCATGAACGGGCTGCGCTCTGCATCAGAGGTCGTGGGCGTTCAACCGACCAGGAACGCGGTGGCCTGCGGGCCGTCGCCGTCCACGCAGGAGCCGGTGGCCAGGAGCCCGGCATCCGCGCCGATCGGGGCGACGTGGCCCAGCACCGCGGCGCCGGCGCACAGCGCCACCGTGGCGACCCGTTCCCCGCTGGCCAGGTCGACGGTGACCAGCTCGGCGGGGTAGGAGAGGTCGGCCTGCGGCACCCAGGCGGAGCTGCCGTCGGGGGAGACCACGACGTCGAGCGCGGAGTCGCCCACGCCGTCCAGCTGGACGGAGTCCGCGACCGCGCCGTCCACCACGGTGACCAGCCGCCCGAGCTCGCGGCCGGCGCCGACGTGCAGGGTGGCGACCACGGTCCCGTCGGCGGTGACGTCGACGTCGGCCGGCGCGCCGACCGGGGCGTCGGGGGCGAGGTCGGCCGGCGCGCCGACCGTCAGCAGGTCGTCGTCGTACGCGGTGAGCACGGCGCGCCCGTCCGCGGTCTCGACGAGCGCCGCGAGGCCGCCGTCCGGACGCGGGGCGAGCGCGGTGACCGTGCCCTCGGGGACGACCGGCGCGGTCATCGTGACGACGCCGGCGGCCAGGTCGACGGCGAGCAGCTGGGACGGGGCGCCGGGGAGGGCGAGCGCGGCGTAGAGCGTGCTGCCGTCGAGGGAGACGGCGGTGGCCGCGCGGTCGGGGCGCAGGCCGAGGGCGGTGACGGTGGCCGGCCCGTCGGGCGGGACGGTGAGCAGCTGGTACCCCGTGGTGGGGCCGGTGCCGGCGACCAGGAACGAGCCGTCGGTGAGGACGGCGAGCTCGGCGTCGTCCCCGACGGCGGGCAGCTCGAGCAGCGTCGTCGCGGTCGGGCCGTCCTCGCCGGGGGAGACCTCGACCAGCCAGCCGCGCGTGCCGCCGTCCGCGAGCAGGGCGACCGGGTCGCCGCCGGGCCTGGGGGTGAGGTCGAGCAGGCGGGCGTCGCCGTCGACGGCGGCATCGAGGTCGACGGTGCCGAGCAGGGCGGGGCCGGTGGGCTGGTCCGGGCCCGCGTCGCCCTTGCCCGTGCAGGCGGCGGCCGTCAGGACGACGGCGAGGACCGCGGCGGCGCGGCGGACGCGGGGCATGTCGGCTCCGGGGTCGGCAGACGCCGAGCCTCCGCCGGAGCTGTGATCACGGCAACTCGGGCGGGCGGTCCGTGACGCGGCTGGGGCGCGTGTGACTGGCTCGTCCGGACGCAGCGGATGGGTGCCGATGAGCCGGGGGAGACGACGGACTGTTCTCTACCCCCGTCGTCGCGGGAGTGGCTCGGTATGGCGGCATGGCAGCGACGACTCGGTGATGGCCTGGCGGTGCTCGGAGGCGCCCGCCCCGACCTGCTGGAGGCGGCGCCCGGTTCGCGGCCGCGGTTCGTGGCGCTGGGCGGCGTCCTGCTGAGCACCGGCGGGCTGGCCGTCGTCTCGATGGCGTTCGCCGTCGCGATGGCGCTGGGCGTGTGGTGGCCGCTGGCGCTGCTGGTCGGCCTGGGCTGGGGCGCGGTCGTGGTCAACCTCGACCGGATGCTGCTGGTCGGGATGGCGCACGACGCCTCGCTGAAGCGGAACGTGGTGCTCGCCGTCCCGCGGGTGGGGCTGGCGCTCATCCTGGGCGCGGTGATCGCGACCCCGCTGACGCTGCAGGTGTTCTCCTCGGAGATCGACACCGAGGTCAAGGCGATGCAGGCGGAGGCGGCCGACGCCTACCGCTCGTCGCTCGAGGAGGATGCCCGGTTCGCCGGGCTGCCGGAGCTGCGGGAGCGGGTGGCGCTGCAGGAGTCGATCGTGGCCTCCGGTGGTGTCGCGGACCCGCAGGTCGCGGTCGTGCAGGGCGACGCGACGGCGGCCCAGCAGGCCTACGACGCGGCGCTGGCGACCCAGCGGGAGCTCGAGGCGAAGGCGCAGTGCGAGCTGGACGGCACCTGCGGCACCGGGGACGCCGGCACGGGCCAGGCGTACGTCGAGGCGCGGGCGGCGGCGGACGCTCAGGCTGCGGTGGTCGCGTCGGCGCGGTCCGCTCTGGACGCCGCCACGGAGGCCGCCTCGGCGGCGGAGGGGCGCGCGGCCCAGCTGGCGTCGGCGTCGCTGGAGACCGACCGGGCGGAGCTGGAGCGGCTGACCGCGGAGCAGACCCGGCTGCAGACGGCGTTCGATGCGACCGTCGAGGACGCCGACGGGATCCTGGCGCGGCTGGAGGCCCTCGACCGGCTGGGCGACCGCAACGCCACCCTGGCCGCGGCGCAGCTGATGCTGTCGCTGCTGTTCATGAGCATCGAGATCCTCCCCGTGCTGATGAAGCTGCTGCTGAACTTCGGCCCGCCGTCGGCGTACGACAAGCTCGCGGCGCTGCGGGACTCCGGGGACGTGGAGATCGAGGAGCTGCAGAAGGAGTCGCGGCTGACCGTGGCGGCGGCCCGTGAGGAGATGCTGGTGATGGCCGAGAAGGAGCGGATCGACCGGCAGAAGGCCGCGATCGTCGCCCGCCGGGAGGCCGCCGAGGCGGCCGCCCGGGCCGAGCGGGCTGCCGCAGCCCGAGCTGCCGAGCTGGCGGCTGCCGCGCCGGCTGCCGAGTCGGCCGGCGACGGGCTCCGGCCGTGGGACACCGGGCCGATGCGCCTCGCCCGCACCGTGCTCGGTGCCCGCCGCCGCCCGGCCGACCGCGTGCCCGCCGGCGTCTGAGCGAGGACCAGCGCGAACACCCCCGGCGACGACGGTCGCCGGGGGTGTTGTGCGTTCGGGGCCGGCCGTGCGGGATCTCGCGCGGGCCCCTGCCGGGCGCGGTGCGCGGCAGCGCGAGCGGGTTCATGGCCCGGGGCTCGCCAGGTGGACAGGGCGGCGTCTCGACAGGTCGACATGTCGGCAGGAGCGGCGGTGGATGAGCCCGTCACAGGCGGAGCGGGTCGGGTGGAGCGAGGTCCTCGAGCCAGGGCGGGTCGGGTTCGGGGTCGTGGCACCAGCCGGGCGGGCGGGTGGTCCGGGCGACCCCCGACGGCGTGCGGACGACGAGCCGGCCGTCGGGCAGCAGGGTGGAGGACCAGCCGCGGGCGAAGGTCGTGATCCGCCGTCCTTCATGCCCGCACGGTAGCGAGCACCGCTGACAGTTCTCGCAGCTCAGGCTGAGGTCCGCGGGCAGCCCTCGCCGACTTCCCGCGCGGCTGCGAGCGGACCCGCGGGCGTGGAGGACGGTTGTGGACGAACGGTTCCCACGACCCTGGCGGCGGTTAGCCTCGGACGGGTGCTGGACCAGCTGCGACCGGCGCTCACCGACTCGGTCATCCGCCGGTCGGTCGGCCACGAGACCTTCCGCCGCGGTGCGGCCTACGCGAGCGAGGGGCGCGTCTCGGACGTCGCCTGGTCCCCGGCGCTCGGCGAGTTCGACGCCACGGTGATCGGCAGCGGGGGACGCCGGTACCGGACCGTCGCGGCCTACGACGCCGGCAGCGCCCGCTGGTGGGGGGAGTGCAGCTGCCCGGTCGGCGCGGACTGCAAGCACGTCGCCGCCGTCCTCATCACCGGCCGCAACGCCCTGGACGGCCCGCCGCCGACGGCCGCGGCCCGCGCTCCGGAGTGGGAGACGGCGCTCGCCGACCTG
The DNA here is from genome assembly GCF_054050015.1 of Geodermatophilus sp. SYSU D01176. Lineage (NCBI taxonomy): Bacteria > Bacillati > Actinomycetota > Actinomycetes > Geodermatophilales > Geodermatophilaceae > Geodermatophilus > Geodermatophilus sp. SYSU D01176. The sequence goes on from NZ_JBJGYN010000010.1 coordinate 22,243, forward strand.
GTGCCGTCCACCGCCCCGTCCGCGCAGCGGACGGGCGCCCCGCTCGGCCTGCAGTTCGACGTGGAGCCAACCCGATCGGGCGGCCCGTCCGTCCGCCTGCGCCCGGTCGTGCCGGGCGCCAAGGGTCGCTGGATCCGCACCGGGGTGTCCTGGCGGTCCCTGCAGTACGACTACTACACGCGGTGCGATCCGGCGCACGCCGCCGCGCTGCGCGCGCTGCACCGCGCCCACCAGGTGACCGACGACGGCCCCACGTACTACGGCTACGGGGACGCGCCGGTGCTGCTCGAGGAGTTCGGCCCCGCGCTGTGGCCGGCCCTGCAGCAGGTCGTGGACGAGGGGGTGACCCTCGTGACCCCCAGCGGCGGAGCGGTCCGGGTGGCCGGGGAGCCGGCGACGCTCGCCGTGGACCTGCGCCGGGACGGCGACGCCGACCTGCGCATCGAGCCCGTCGTCGACCTGGGCTCCGGCGTCTGCCTCCCCGCCGGGGCGGTCCGGCTGCTCGGCACCCCGCCGCACGGCGCCGTCCTGCTGCCCGGCGACCCGGTGCTGCCCCCGGACCTGGTGCCGGAGCGGGGACTGCTGCTGGTGCCCGTGCAGCCGGTTCCCCGGCGCGCGGGGAAGCTGCTCACCGCCGGCTCGCTGCGCGTGCCCGCGGCCGACCGCGCGCGCTTCCTGACCGGCTTCTACCCGGCACTGCACCGCGCGCTGCCGGTCCGCTCCTCCGACGGCTCGGTGGAGCTGCCGGAGGTGCTGCCCCCGCAGCTGCACCTGCAGGTCGAGCACACCGGGAACCACCGCGCCCGGCTGAGCTGGTCGGTGCGGTACCGCACGGGCGCGGACGTCCGCCACGTGCCGCTGGCAGCGGAGGCTGCGGATCCCGGCCGCGACGTCGCCGCGGAGGAGCGGCTGGTGCGGTCGCTGCCGCTGCCGGCGGACCGGTTGCCCCGGCTGTGGCAGGACGGCCCCGACCGGCGGCTGGCACCGACCGCGGTGCTGTCCGGCATGGACACCGTCGTCCTCACGACCGAGGTGCTGCCCCGGCTGGCCGACGCCGGCGTCCTGGTGGAGGTGACCGGGGAGCCCGCGGACTACCGGCACACCGACGCGGCCCCGGTCGTGCAGGTCTCGGCCACGGACGGGCCGGACGCCGACTGGTTCGACCTCGGCGTCACCGTCACGGTGGACGGCGAGGACATCCCGTTCGCGCTGCTGTTCACCGCGCTGGCCGCCGGCGACCCGCACCTGGTGCTGCCCAGCGGGACCTGGTTCGACATCCGCCGTCCCGTGTTCGACCGCCTGCGCCGGCTGATCGACGAGGCGCGGGCGCTGCAGGACGCCGAGCGGCCGGGCCTGCGGATCAGCCGGTACCAGGCCGGGCTGTGGGACGAGCTGGTGGAGCTGGGGGTGGTGGCCGAGCAGAGCGAGCGGTGGGCGCGCGACGTCCGGGCCCTGCTGGACGTCGACGCCGCCGAGCCGCCGGCGCCGCCCGCCGGGCTCGCCGCGCAGCTGCGGCCCTACCAGCTGCAGGGCTACCAGTGGCTCTCGGTGCTGTGGGACGCCGGGCTCGGGGGCGTGCTCGCCGACGACATGGGGCTGGGCAAGACGCTGCAGACGCTGGCGCTGGTGTGCCGGGCCCAGGAGGTCGGCGAGCTGACCGCGCCGGTGCTCGTGGTGGCCCCGACCAGCGTGGTGTCGAACTGGGCGCGCGAGGCGGAGCGGTTCGCGCCCGGCCTCGTCGTCCGGACCATCGAGGCCACCGGCCGCAAGCTCGGCATGCCGCTGGCCGAGGCGGTCGACGGCGCCGACCTGGTGGTCACCTCGTACACGCTGCTGCGCCTCGGCGAGGACGACTACCGCGCGCTGCCGTGGAGCGGGCTGGTGCTCGACGAGGCGCAGTTCGTGAAGAACCACGCGGCCAAGACCTACGCCGCCGCGCGGCGGTTGCCTACCCGGTTCAAGCTGGCGATCACCGGCACCCCGGTGGAGAACAACCTGATGGACCTGTGGTCGATGCTGTCGATCGTGGCGCCGGGGCTGTTCCCGAGCCCGCAGCGGTTCACCGAGCACTACCGGACGCCGATCGAGAAGGCCGGCGACGCCGACGTGCTGGCCGCGCTGCGCCGCCGCATCCGGCCGCTGGTGCGCCGCCGCACCAAGGAGCAGGTCGCCGCCGAGCTCCCGCCCAAGCAGGAGCAGGTGCTCGAGGTGGTGCTGAACCCGCGACACCGCAAGGTCTACGACACCCACCTGCAGCGGGAGCGGCGCAAGGTGCTCGGCCTCGTCGACGACCTGCAGCGCAACCGGTTCACCATCTTCCGGTCGCTGACCCTGCTGCGGCAGCTGGCCCTCGACGCGGCGCTGGTCGACGAGGTCTACGCCGGCATCCGGTCGAGCAAGGCCGACGCCTTCCTCGAGCACCTGCAGGAGGTGGTCGCCGAGGGTCACCGCGCGCTGGTGTTCAGCTCGTTCACCGGCTTCCTCGGCACGGTGCGCGCTCGGCTCGACGCCCACGGCCTGCCCTACGCCTACCTCGACGGGCGCACCCGGGACCGGCAGCGACGGCTCGACGAGTTCCGCAGCGGGCGGGCCCCGGTGTTCCTGATCAGCCTCAAGGCGGGCGGGTTCGGGCTCAACCTGACCGAGGCCGACTACGTGTTCGTGCTGGACCCGTGGTGGAACCCGGCGGTGGAGGCGCAGGCGGTCGACCGGGCGCACCGGATCGGCCAGGACAAGACGGTGATGGTGTACCGGCTGGTGGCCGCGGGGACCATCGAGGAGAAGGTCATGGCGCTCCAGGAGCGCAAGCGCGACCTGTTCGCCCGCGTGCTGGACGACGGCGGCGCGCTGGCCGGACCGCTGACGGCCGAGGACATCCGCGGCCTGCTCACCTGAGCTCCGACCATCTCGCGTCCGGCCGAGGGCGCCGTCCGTACGAAGCCGCCCGGTCGAGCTCGGGCGCCACCAGCTCCGTCTCGGGCGAGGGCCGTCGCTGAGCCGGACGGCGGCGGTGGGGACGCTTCCCGCGCGATCGGTCGGCCGGCCCGGCGCTCAGCGGACGCCGCTCCGGCGTGCGGCAGGCAGCCGCCGCTCGAGCTCCGCCACCAGCTCGGCCACGACCTCCGCGGCCGGACGGATGCCGGTCACCGAGCCGACGCCGGCCCCGGCGTACATGGCCGTCGCGTCCAGGTGACCTTCGAAACCGGCCACGGGCGGGAGGCCGGACCCCCGCGGCACGGCAACCTGCTTGCCGCCCATGACCGCGGTCCCCACCACGTCGTCGCCCAGCTCGGCGACCCGCTCCACCGCGGCCCGCAGCACCCGGGCCCGCGGGCTGGTGGCGCAGAGGGGACAGTTCGCGAAGGCGTCGGTGATGACGGTGCAGTCGCCGGCGGCGTCGACGAGGGCCTGCTTGTACGCCGGGTGCGCGCCGGACTCGACGGTCGCGATGAACCGGGTGCCGATGCGGGCGCCGTCCGCACCGGCCGCCACCACCTCGGCGAAGGCCCGTCCGTCGGTGATCCCGCCGGCCGCCAGCACGGGGACGTCGACCGCGCCGAGCACCTCGTCGAGGAGGCGGCGCAGGGGCGTGGCGCCGCGGACGTGGCCACCGGCCTCGACCCCCTGGACGGTGACGACGTCGCAACCGGCGTCCACCGCGGCACGCGCCTCCGCGAGCGAGCCGACCTGCCACCCCGCGAGCGCTCCGGACCGGTGGACCAGCTCCACACGCCGCGGCGAGGGCTCGGCCCAGAAGAAGTCGACCAGCCGCACCCGCTCGGCGGCGGCCACGAGCACCTGCTCGTCGACGTCCTCACTGGTGAAGTTGGCGGACAGCACGCCGGACGTGCGCCGGCGCACGTCCTCCAGGCGCCGGAGCAGGAGCTCCGGAGGGAGGCCGAGCGCGCTGGCCGTCCCGACGCCACCGGCATCGGCGACCGCCACCGTGAGGTCCGGTGAGGAGATCGTCCCCATCGGGGCCTGCTGGACGGGGACGGTGCAACCGACCAGCTCGGTGAACCGGGTCTGCATGCCGGCCTCCCTCCGGGGCTGGAGCGGGTCGACGGTCCCGCCGGGGGAGGGCTCCGTCAAGACGCGTGCAGACGCCGGAGACTGTCGTCCCCCGGCCCTAGCCTGTACTCAGGGTGAGTGAGGGGGAGCGGTGAGCACTGCCGTGTGGGCGTTCATCGGCGTGGTGGCCGGCGGGCTGCTCACGGTCGCCGCCCAGGCCACGGCCGAGTCCCTCAAGGCCCGCGCGGCGGCGCGGGCACGGCAGGACCAGCGGGAACGCGCGTGGCGCGAGTTCGAGCGCGAGACGCTGATCGAGCTGCAGGGCGCGATGGCCGACTACCGGGCGGCGCTGGTGCGGGACAGGATCCAGATCCTGCCCTCGCGGGCCACGGACATGCAGCTCGCGGCCGCCCGGTCCAGGTACCAGATGCTGGCGCACCGCGTGTCGTCGTCCGCCGCCCGGGACGCCGCCCTGGCGTGGGAGGTGGTCGCCCTGCCCTGGTTCCAGGGGGACGACTCGGCCACCGCCGCGGCGGAGGCCGAGGCGTGGGAGACGGCGATGCGGGTGACCGGCGAGGCCGTCCGCGCCACGGACTGAGTGCCGTCAGACGGTCTCCAGCCGCTCCGCGACGCCGTGGTCGCGGGCGGCCTCGAGGAGGTACTCGCCGAACTCCCGGGTGACGTGTTCCGCGCGGAGCAGTGCGGCGCCACCGTCGACGAGCACGCGGGTGACGAGCTCGTCGGCGAAGGACGGCGTCCCGGCGACCATCCGCCGGAAGTCGACCACGATGGTGGCGCCGGACATGCGGTCCGCGAGGCCGTCGACCAGGGCACGGGCGCGCTCGCGGCCGCCGCTCAGCTGCGGGACCTCGATCGGTGGGAGGACAGCAGGCACGGTCATCGACCTCCTCACAGGCTCAGGCGCACGTGGGCGAGCGTACCGGGATAGGACGCCGGGAGATCCGTCAGCTCGGGAACGGTGTGACCGCCCCGGAACGTGCCGCTGGCCGCTCCACTCATCAGCGTCACGCTCCCGCGGTGTTCCCCCGTGATGCCGATGACCCTGCTGATCCCGCGCCCGCGACCCGGGCGGCCGATGGAGGTCACGTGCACCTGCGCGGCGCGCACGATCGCCGTCCGGTCGTCGGGCACGGGGACCACCGCGGCGAGTCGCTCACGCAGGCCGATGCCGCTGTCACCGACGGCGAACGAGAGGTCGCCTGCGTTGTCGTACCGCTGGAGCGCCACGTACCCGTGCGACCGGGCGCTGTGCTCCAGGACGTTCCGGGCCATCTCGTCGAGTGCGGCGTACAGCGGCTGGACGAGCTCCGGGTGGTCGTCGACGTAGTTCTGCACGAGGGTCGCGGCCACGGTGTCCAGCCCGGCCTCGCCGTCGAACCGGCGCAGCTCGACGAGGCGGTGGCCGAGCCGGCGCTCCCGCACCTGGGGCAGGTCGTGGGCCACGTCGAGCCCGGCGAGCTGCTCGCCGAGCCGCATCCGGGTGAGGTAGTTGGCGACGTCGCCGCCCTCGGGCTTGCGGAAACAGACGGCACGGCCCAGGAGCCGGGCCCGCTCGGCGACGACGGCGAGGCTGACCAGTCCGGCCGGGTCGATGAACTGGAGCCGGGTCAGGTCGATCACGACGGATCCGGTGCCCGAAGGACGCAGGTGTCCACCGATCTCGTCGTACGTCAACTCACCGTTCGTGCAGACCGTGATGTCGACGCAATCGGTCCTGGTCATCTCCGTTACATCATCGACGAGGGTCTGACAATCAGCGAGTGACGGAGTGCTCCTCGTGCGTGACCAGCGCGGACGATCCGAGGCCGGGCGACCGCTCCCCGTCAGGCCCCGGTGTCGATGGCCTGGAGGTCCTCCCGGTGCCAGGCGGCGAGCAGTTGCCGGTCGCCGGCCAGCCCCACGGTGGTCGCGCTCCGCACGCGCAGACCCGAGGCGCAGTGGACGGCGTCGTAGCCGCGGAGGGCGTGCGTTCGAGCAAGCGCGCCGGCCTGGCGGACGAGGTCCTCATCCACGTCCAGGACGTCCATCTGGGCCCAGACGGACTCGAACTCGACCAGTGCGCTGTCGTGTGCCTCGGCGGTCAGTCGGCCGAGTCGCGCCGCGCGGGCCAGCGCGGCGCAGACCTCGGCGAACGTCAACCGGACGGTCGCCACGGTCTCGGCCTGCAGGAAGACCCGGAGGCAGACCTCGGACCCGGGCTCGTCGTCGACGAGCAACGGCACCACTGCAGAGGTGTCGAAGTAGGCGATCACCTGCGCTGCTCGGCGACCAGGTCACTGACCGGCCCGGAGGCCTTGACGCGCCGAGGTGCCGACCGCTGCCGCTGGCGGGCTGGCTGCACGAGCCCATCGGCGATCAGCCGCTCCAACGGGCTGGGCTCGTCGACCGGGACGATGCGGGCGACCGGTCGGCCGTGATCGGTCACCGTGATGCTGCGCCCGGCGCGTACCTCGGCCAAGAACCGGCTCAACCCGTCCCGCAGCTCACGGACGCCGACCGAGCTCATCGCTACCCCCTCGTTGTGGCTACATATCGCAGGTCGATCATAGCCACAAGGGATCCGCCGACGTCGTCGGCAGTACTGCTCGTCAGGCGTTGCCGAGCGGTGGCCCGTCGTAGCCGGGAAGCCACCGCCGGAGCTCGACGTCGACGACCACGGTGGCGCCCAAGGAGCAGAGGACGCCGGCCAGCCCCGCGGCCACGCGCTGGAGCAGCAGGTGCCTCGGCGGGATGGTCAGCCGGCGCTGGGTCCGGGAGGCGGCGTTGAAGGGGTCGGAGGTGCGCCGGGTCTGCTCCTGCATCCAGGCCCGGGTGAACTCGTACGTCGGGCTGCGCAGCGGCTGCAGGTAGGGGTCGAGCAGCGCGAGCAGGGCTCCGGAGGAGACCTGGTCTGCCCGGAGCAGTCCAGCGGAGGCGGCGATGCGGTGCAGCGTCGCGGCGTCGCCGTCCCGACCGGCCGCGAGCAGCGGCCCCAGCCGGGCCGGCCAGCCGTGCGGCAGGGCCTCGGTCGCCCCGAAGTCGAGGACGCCGAGCCGGCCATCGGGCAGCAGCCGGAAGTTGCCGGGGTGCGGGTCGCCGTGCAGTCGGCGGGCACGCGCGGGCGCGGAGGCGAGCAGGCGCACCAGCAACTGACCGGCACGGTCCCGGTCGTCCCGGGTGCCGTCGGCGATGACCCGGGACAGGGGTGTGCCGTCGACCCAGCGGGTGACGAGGACCTGACCTGCGACGGCCAGCACGTCGGGGACGGCGATGTCCGGGTCGTCGCGGTAGGCGTCGGCGAACGCCGTCTGGGCGTCGGCCTCCCGGACGTAGTCGACCTCCTCGACCAGCCGGTCGCGCAGCTCGGCGACCAGCTGCCGGGCGTCGAGGCCGGGCGCGGCGGCCTGCACGATCGGCGTCAGCGTCTGCAGCACGCCCAGGTCGTCGACGAGCGCCTCGCCGGCGCCCGGGTACTGCACCTTCACCGCTACCGGGGTGCCGTCGGACCAGGTGGCGCGGTGCACCTGCCCCACGCTGGCCGCGGCGACCGGCCGGTCGTCGAAGGTCTTCAGCAACTGCGGCCAGCTGGGTCCGAACGACGCCCGGAGCTGCCCGTGAACGAGGTCGGCCGGCATGGTCGGCGCCGCCTCCTGCAGCTTCACCAGCGCCTCGCGGTAGGGGCCGGTCAGCTGCTCGGGCAGCGCGGCCTCCATCGCCGACATCGCCTGGCCGACCTTCATGGCGCCGCCCTTGAGCTGGCCGAGGACGGCGAACAGCTGCTCGGCGGTGCGCTGCTGCACCTGCGCGGCGACCACCTCGGCGGGGCGGCCGCCGAGGCGCTTGCCGATGCCGAGGGCAGTGCGCCCGGCGTACGCCGCGGGGAGCGCGGCGAGCCGGGCGGTCCTGGCGAGGCGGCCCCGCGGCGGGCCGACGTCCTCGGAGGTCACCGGCGGACCGTAGCGCCGACATGCAGGGGACGACACGCCTCGCCGGCCCGGCGAGGCGTGTCGTCCCACCCGTGACCGGGGTCAGCGGTTGCCGTGGCCGGACACGACGCTCCGGGGCCGGCCGGTCGCCCCCGCCGGCGTCCCCGGGGGGTCCGTCAGCCACCCATGCCTGGCGCGGGCGGCAGCACTCCGGCCTTCGTCGACCAGCCGAGCCGGTCGCCGAGGTGCCAGGCCTCCGACACCCTGTCCCCGGTCCGGAGCGGAGAGTGCGCCGACCAGGGCGGTCAGTGGATGCCGCGCTCCTGCCCGGCCCAGTACGGCGCGCGCAGCTCGCGCTTGAGCACCTTGCCGACGGGGGAGAGCGGCAGCGCGTCGACGACGTCCATCGACCTCGGCACCTTGTAGCCGGCGAGCCGGTCGGCGCAGAAGGCGCGCAGCTCCTCGAGGGTCACGGCGGCGCCGGCCGCCGGGACGACGACGGCGTGCACCCGCTCGCCCCAGGTGTCATCGGGGACGCCGATGACCGCGCAGGTGGCCACCGCCGGGTGCTGGGCGAGGACGCTCTCCACCTCGACGGAGTACACGTTCTCCCCACCGGAGATGATCATGTCCTTGAGGCGGTCGGTGAGGTACACGTAGCCCTCGTCGTCCATCCAGCCGGCGTCGCCGGTGTGCATCCAGCCGTCCCGCAGCGCCTCGGCGGTCTCCTCCGGCCGGTTCCAGTAGCCGAGCATCACGTTGCCGCCGCGGACGACGATCTCGCCGACCTCGCGGCGGGGCAGCTCGGCGTCGTCCGGGCCGACGACGCGCACCTCGGCGTGCGGAGCGGCGCGGCCGACGGAGCGCCGGTGGGTCGGGTCCTCGTGGTCGCCCGGCCGGAGGACGGTGGCCGCGGGGGCGAGCTCGGTCATGCCGTAGGCCTGCATGAAGCGGGCGTTGGGCAGCGCCTTCATCGTCCGGCCGAGCAGGGCGTCGGACATGGGCGAGGCGCCGTACATCACCCGCCGGACGCTGCTCAGGTCGAACTCGTCGACCCGCGGGTGGTCGACCACCAGCTGGATCATCGTGGGGACCAGCAGCACGTCGGTGATGCCGTGCTCCTGGACGGCGGTGAGCACGGCGACCGGGTCGAACACCGGGATCATCACCTGCGTGCCGCCGAGCACGCCGCCGGTGACCCAGGTCGAGAAGGCGGCGAGGTGGAACATCGGCGCGGCGTGCAGGAGCACCCCGCCGGGCGGGAAGTCGTCGGTCGCGAGCCCGCCCAGGGACGACGTCAGCAGGTTGTCGTGGCTGAGCATCACGCCCTTGGAGCGGCCGGTGGTGCCGCCGGTGTAGAAGACGCCGGCGAGCTGGTTCCCGCCGCGGCGGGCGTCCTCGACCGGCTCGGAGCTCTGGATCAGCTGCTCGAAGGAGAGCATGCCGTCGGGGGTCGGGCCGTCGCCGGCGTGGACGACGTGCTCCAGCCGGCCGTGCGCCGACCGGATGCCGTCGACGCACCCCGCGAAGACGTCGTCGACGACGAGCACCCGGGCGTCGACCTCGGCGAGCGAGTCGGCGATCTCCGGGACGCTCCACCGGATGTTGACCGGGACGACCACGCCACCGGCCCACAACGCCGCGGCGAGGAACTCGGAATAGCGGTCGGAGTTCAGGGACAGGATGGCCGCGCGCTCGCCGTCCCGGATCCCGAGCTGCCGGAGGCCGCCGGCGAGCCGCGCGATCCGGTCGACCGACTCGGCGTGGGTCCGGGTGCGGCCGGCGCAGACGGTGGCGACCTCGTCCGCGCGTTGCTGGACGTGGCGGTGCAGCCCCTGGGTGAGGTACACGGCGACCTCCCGAGCCGGTGGGGGTCCGGATCGTGGCGTCGACGGCGTCCGCGATGACAGAGGCGGATGGCCCTGAGGCGCCTGCAGGCGCGCCGACCTCGGGGCCGGATGGGTCACCCGATGGTGAAGGCGGTGGTCGAAGAGCCGTCAGCGGTGACGCACGAGCCTGCGATGGTGAGCCTGCTGCCGTCGGCGGAGAGCGCGATCGCGCCGAAGACGCCGACGCCGTCGCACAGCGCCACGGTCCCGAGGGGCTCCCCGGTGGCGAGGTCGATCGCCGTCAGCCCGGCCGGGTGGTACGAGGCGGACAGCACCACGTAGGCGACGCGGCCGCCGGGGTCGAGGGCGAGGTCGAAGGCGGTGTCGTCGGTGCCCTCCAGTTCGGCCACGGTCCGCACCCGGCCGTCGGGGACCGTGACCAGCCGACCGGTCTCGAGCGCCTCCCCGACGTAGACCGCGGCGACGACGGTGCCGTCGGCGGTCACCTCCAGGCCGGTCGGCGTGCTGCTGCCCTCGGGGACGAGCTCGACCGGGTCGCCGTCCGGGCGGAGATCGGCGGTGAAGCGGGCGAGGAGGGCACCGGTGCCGCCGTCCCGCGGCTGGGCGACGAGTGCGGCGAGACCGCCGCCCGGCGACGGCGCGAGGTGGGTGACGGGCGCGGGGACGGCGGCGGTGGCCCGGACGGCGCCCGTGATGGCGTCGACGGCGATGAGCCGGGTGTCGTGGGCCAGGTAGAGGGTGTCGCCGTCGAGGAGGACGGCGGTCGGCGGTCCGCCGAGGGGGAGCGGGACGGCGGTGGGGGTGTCGCCGACCCTCGTCAGCTCGGTGCCGACGACGAGCGGCGTGCCGTCGTCGGCGATGACGAGCTCGCTGCCCGGGTCGACGGCGGGGATGGCGCGGACGGTGGGGGAGGCGTCGTCGCCGGCGAGCGGCACGAGCCAGTTCTGGTCCGCACAATCCGCGCCGACCAGGGCCACGGGCCCGCCGTCGGGACTGGGCGCGAGGTCGTAGAAGACGACGTCCGTGCCGACAGCCTCGTCGAGGTCGACGGTGGCGACGACAGCCGTAAGCGGAGGAGCGGGGTCGTCGGGCGCGACGTCGTCGTCCCCGCTGGTGCAGGCGGCCGTGAGCAGGACGGCCAGTGCTGCCGCGGTGGTGCGGGACATGTCGGCTCCCGGGGCGGGGGGCCGAGGGTCCCGCCGGGCCGGTTCCCAGGGCAACCAGTGATCCCCCGCCGAGCGGGCCTGCTCCGCCGCTGTCGCCCGCGGGTCCGGGTGCCGGTCAGCGCGCCGATGGCATCAGCCGCCGGACGCCGTCCGCACGGCGGCGCGGGCGGAGGTGATGAACTCCCGGACGACGGGGTAGACCTCGGCCTCCCAGCGGGAGCCGCTGAAGACGCCGTAGTGGCCGACCTTCTCCTGCAGGTGGTGGCGCTTGCGCTCCTCGGGGAGCCCGGTACACAGCCGGTGGGCGGCCTCGGTCTGGCCGGGGGAGCAGATGTCGTCGTTCGCGCCCTCCACGGTGAGCAGCGCGGTGTTCCGGATGGCGCCGGGGTCGACGCGCCGTCCCCGCCAGGTGAAGCGGCCCTGGGGGAGCTCGTGCTGCTGGAAGATGCGGCCGACCGTCTCCAGGTAGAACTCGGCGGGGACGTCCATGACCGCGCCGTACTCGTCGTAGAAGGCGCGGGTGGCCGCGGCCCTGGCCGCGTTGCCGGTGACGAGGTCGCGGTACATCCGCGCGTGCGCGGTGAGGTGCCGCCGGGGGTTCATCGACATGAAGGCCGTCAGCTGGACGACGCCGGGGTAGACCCGCCGTCCGGCGCCCGCGTACCGGCTGGGCACGGTGTCGACGACCCGGCGCTCGAACCAGGAGAGCGGCTTGCCGGTGGCTGACTTGTTGACCCGGTTGGGGTTGATCCGGGTGTCGATCGGGCCGGCCATGAGGGTGACGCTGGCGGGCTGGGCCGGGTCGTCGTCCTCCGCAAGCAGGGCGACGGCGGCCAGCACGGGGACGGCGGGCTGGCAGACGGCCACGACGTGGGTGTCGGGGCCGAGGTGGCGCAGGGCCTGCATCACGTGGTCGATGTACTGGTCGAGTCCGAAGGGACCGTGCTCGGCGGGGATGTCGCGGGCGTTGTGCCAGTCGATGACGTAGACGTCGTGGTCGGACAGCAGCGTGCGGATGGTCGGCCGGATGAGCGTCGTGAAGTGGCCGGACATGGGACCGACGACGAGCACGCGGGGCTGGCCGACGACCGAGGGCTTGGCGAAGTGCAGCAGGGTGCCGAACGGCGTCCTCAGGGCCGGGCGCTCGAAGACGTCCGCCGTGCGGGCGCCGACCGGCACGGTGGGGATGCCGAAGGCCGGGCGGTGGTGGGTGGGACGCGCGTTGGCGAGGATGTCGCAGGCGGCCACCGCGTGACGGACGGCCGGGGTGCGGGCCCACGGGTCCGGCAGGCCCTGCAGTGCGCGGGCGGTCCACTCGGACGCCGCGACGACGGGCGCTCCCATCCGGCGGTTCATCTCGTAAGCGGTGTAGAGCATCGGCCTGCCTGTCGCGGAGTCGGATCTGTCAAGTGACTTAGGTCACTTGCCGCAGAGACGTTAACCGCTGTACAGGACGGCCGCGCGGAGGGGTCTGGTCTGGGCCACGTGTCGGGGCACCGGCGTCCCGTGAGCAGCAGCGGCCACTCCAGCACCGGTCGCGGGACGGGACGTCGCGGTGGTGTGGTCGATGGGGCCGGAGGCTGACCCACCTCGCGGAAGCGCCCCGGCGACCACGGTCGCCGGGGCGCTCTGCGCTTCAGGGGCTGTTACACGGCCTCGGGGACGTGCAGGTGGGCGAGGACGAGGTCCATCTCGGCGACGTCCACGATCTTGGCGCCCATGGCCTGCGCGAACTGTTCGCGCAGGACTCTCGCGTGCTTGCGCACCAGCCCCGCGGCGTCGCGGTTCTCGAAGCTGGTGACGCTGACCGTCCGGCCGAGGCGCCGGTCGACCAGCATGCTGACGCTGCAGAAGCCGGGCAGCTCCTGGAGCTTGGGCAGCAGGTTGTGCCGGTAGGCGTCGAGCAGGTCGTCGAGGTGGTTGGGGGCGATGCGGGCCCAGGTGACCTGCGCGCCGGCGCCGTCCCCGGCTGGGCGCTCGCGGTGGAGGACGGCGATCTCCCACTCCTGGACGTCGGCGTGCTCGCCGCCGAGCGTGTGCATGAGGCGGTGCTGGACGGTGCGGTCCTCGTGGGCGGTGGCGCGCATGGCCTGCTCGTCGACCCAGGAGGTCGCGACGATGCACCGGCCGCTCTCGCGGTCGGCGAGCAAGGACAGGCCGACGCAGCCGTCGGTCTTCTGGACCGTCGGCATCACCTCGTCGCGCACGTAGGCGATGCCGGCGTCGAGGTTGCTGAGGTTGCCGCGGATGCTGGTGGATCGGGCGTACATGCCACCTCCGTTCGGGCGGCGCCCCGGCGGCATCGCCTCGCGGGTCAGCTTCTCGGCCGCCGACCCGCGAGGCAATGGCTCCGGTGAGGCGGTGCGATCGGTCGACGGGGACCGGGTCGGCTCAGCCCGGACCGGCACGGGAGTCGATGGACTGCGCCGCTGTGGGGTGCGGCGCGCTGAAGCCAGCTGCATGCGTGACCGGCCTTGCGATCCACTCCAGCCAGGCGGCGCCGGGGTGGGCCCGGCCCAGCACCTCCGTCCTGCGCGTGCCGTCGCGGACGCTCACCCGACCGATCATGCCGAAGACGCCGCCCTCGCGGTTGTCCCGCAGCCAGTCGGCCGGTACGTCGAGGCCCTGCACGGTCCCGGTCGCGGCCGGACCCAGCGGGACGAGCGGGTCGACCGAGATCCACTCGAGGTCGCGGCCGATCCCCGTGACCGCCTCCCGGAACGCGGCCAGGCGCTCCGGCGGCAGGAACACGTGGACGTAGGTGTCGATGAGGCAGAGCAGGGCGTCCGCCGGGACCTCGTCGACCTCGGCGGACAGCACCTCGACGAGGTCGCCGCGCATCGTCGGCGCGGGGTGTGCGCGGGCCACATCGACGGCGGCGGCGAACCGGGTGACGGCGTCGACCTCGGGCGGCACGCAGGCGCCCAGCCAGCGCACGGTGCGGGGGTCGGTGAGGTCCAGCGGCTCGACGTCCACACCGAGCCGGTAGGCCACGTCGGGCGGCCGGATCGGGGCCGGCGGCCAGTCCCGGCTGCGCACCGCGCAGGTTGCGTCACATCGGCGTTCCGCTCGGTCAGGATGCATCGCACCGCGCGCAAGCCACCAATGAGTGCCTGGCCGGCGCCTGTGAAGAGCCCGACTCGTCTGTCTCCTTCGCAGGGCGTTCCCCTACCCGCGTTCGAGGAGCCCACGGTGGATGCCGACATCCAGCTGATCAGTGACGGCGATGGCCTGGCGGTCATCGGGAGTCCGACTGCTGTCGAACGCTTCCTCACCGCTGAGGGGCTGCCGTCGAGAGATCTAGGGCTGAAGCGGCTCCATTCCGTGCTCAAGACCGGATCCAAGATCGCACAGGCGGGTTCCGAGATCGCCACCCAGTCAGGCCGCTGGGTGAAGCTGACCAAGGAATCCGCCGAGAAGATGGGCAACCACCCACTGATGAAGGGTTCGCGGCCGGACGTCAACCGCGCCGTGCTCACCGAGAACGGCAAGATCACGGGACTTCTCGAAATCGTGAAGAGCCCCGGATCAGGTCTCACCAACCCGGCGCTCCTGTCCGGTGCGGCGGGGCTCATGGCGCAGCTGGCGATGCAGCAGACCATGGAGGAAATCACCGATTATCTCGCCGCGATCGACGCGAAGCTCGATGACGTGCTCCGCGCCCAGGAGGACGCCGTCCTGGCAGACATGATCGGCGTGGGCTTCGACATCGACGAGGCCATGACCCTGCGCGAGCACGGCGGCCGGGTCAACGAGGTCACGTGGTCGAAGGTTCAGGGGTCGTCGGCGACGATTGCGCGCACTCAGGCGTACGCACTGCGCCAGCTCGACGCGCTCGCCGAGAAGCTGGAGCGCCACACGAGCGTTGGCGACCTCGCCGAGTCGGCCAAGAAGGCCGAGGCCAAGACCCAGGACTGGCTCGCCGTCCTGGCTCGCTGCTTCCAGCTCCAGGACGCGATCGCCGTGCTCGAACTCGACCGGGTGCTGGAGGTGGCGCCCGAGGATCTCGACGGGCACCGCCTCGGGCTGAAGGCTGTCCGGCAGAAGCGCCTCGACACCATCACGCAGACCACCGAGGGTCTGCTGGCCCGCATGGACGCGGCAGCGGGCACGGCCAACGCGAAGGTGCTGCTGAACCCCCTCCAGTCGCCGGCCATCGTGCGGGCGAGGCAGCACGTCGCGATTGCCGTCACTGACTTCCACGGGCGGTTGGGGCTCGAGTCGGACGGGCGGCAGTCGGTGGAGGCGCGGGCCTGGACGTCGGCCGCCACGGAGTTCCGGGACAAGGTGCTGGAGACGGGGGCGGAGGGCGTCGACGCGTCCTGGCGCCTGGGGAACGAGACCTTCGGCCGGGCGAAGTCGGTCACGGGCAAGTTCTCCAGCGGCATCGCTGGGCGCACGCTCCGCTGGCGCCGGAACGACGAGGAGCCCGCGCAGGGGGTCGAGTAAGCGACGTCGCCTGTCCGAGTGACGCTTCTGCTGCCAGGGCTCGCGCCCACCGATTCGTGTCGGAGGCGTCCGCTGTCCCTGGGGTCGGCAGAGGCGGGCTGCCGGGCGACGGCGATCGGGAGGCACGGAGCTGTGCAGCAACTCGACGGACGGCTGGCGCTCGGCCCGACCGACCTGACCTCCCACCGAGAAGGCTGGCACCTGCCCCGGCTCGACCTCGGGGTGGCGGCGGGGAGTGGGCGGCGCCGGACGTGGAGACGACGGAGGAGTTGCAGCTCGTCTTCGACAGGGGCCTCGAGCACCGCGGCGCGGCGCGACCGCGCCCGTCCGGACCCGGGTGCTTCTCAGCCGCGTGCGACGGGGGTCCGCGAGGTTGCAGCTCAGGGTCGTGGCGGCGCAGGAACGGAACGGTTGGGAGCGGACATGCGCGTGTCCCAGCGCGTGCTGGCCAGTTGCCGCTCGGCATGGGTGACGACCGAGAACACGTCCGTGGCGGTGTAGCCGGTCGTTCCGCGTTCGACGGAGCGGCGGGTGAGGATGCCGGCATCCGCGAGCTCCTCGAGGGCGGCCCGTGCAGCGGGGAACGAGACGCCCAGTCGTCGCTGGGCCGTGCGGGTGGTCATGATGGGCACCTCAGGCAAGGTGCGCAGGATGCGCGAGGTCGCCGAGTCAGCACGAGGTGTCTCGCGTCGTCCCCGTGCGGCACGGTGCTCCGCCAGCTTCGCCTCCCACTCCGTCTGCAGCTCGCTGATCTGCGTGCCGAACAGACTCGCCTGTTCGGCTGCAACCGTCGTCGCGTGCAGGAACAGGTCCAGCCAGGCAGCCACGCCCTCGGCTGCCTGGTCCGACTCCGGCGGACCCACGTACCGGTAGGACGTGAGCCCTTGGACGTATCGATCGCGGAGTGTGGCCAGTACGAGGCTCACCGGCAGGACCGCCGACGGCGTGAGCCCGCGGCGTGTGAGCACCGTGTGGATCAGGGCACGACCGACACGCCCGTTCCCGTCCGTGAACGGATGGATGGTCTCGAACTGGGCGTGCACGATCCCGGCCTGGACGAGCGGCGCATGGACGGAACCGTTCACGTAGTCGACGAGGTCCGCCATCAGGCCGGGGACCAGCTCGGGTGGTGGTGGGACGAACTCGGCGGACAGCGGATGCCAGGACGAGCCACCGATCCAGTTCTGGACCCGCCGGAGACCGTGGTGGCGCTCGTCGGGCAGAAGGGCACGGTGCAAGGCCTCGACATCGGCAACCGTGACGGCGTCCACGCGAGCGAGCTCCTCACTCGCCCTGCGCAGGACCGTGATGTTGTTGGCCACGAGGCGCGCCTGGTCGCTGAACCCGCGTACGTCTTCGTCCTGGGCGAGCTCGGCGAGTGCCACTTGCTGGGGTGACGGGGCGATGCCTTCGATGAGGGAACTGGCGATCGCCTCGGAGCGCAGGAGGAAGCGGGCGAGCCCTTCCAGCGCCCGCGCTCCTCGTCCCCTGTCCAGCTCTCGAACCGCTCGTTCGGCCACCGTCGCGGCGTGATTGGCCTCGCGGGACATGCGCAGGGGGCGGGCGGTGACGCCGTCAGGGCCGTACGTGCGGTAGGGGCCGGACAGCCGGTCGGCGCGCGGGACCATGGTCACGTCCGAGTGTTCCCAGACTTCGTCCAGCCAGCGGGCCATGCGGAAAACCTTTCATGACCGGGACCGCCATTGAACTTTGACACGCGATCCTTTGGTCGACGGTGTCGCGATTCAAGGATGTGCCGGCCCGCGGGCGACGATCACGGCACCGAGCTTGACGTCGTCCCGCCTGCCATCGAGGCGCGCCCGGTCAGCTCGGCCTGGGGCGTGTCAGTTCTCGTCCAGCGTGCGCACGGCCGTACGGAATGCGTCGGTGGACGTATCGACCGCGGCCACGGCATCGTCCGTGAGCTCCTGCCGGGGGCCGCGGGCGGGGTGCCCGTGGCGGATCAGATCGCGGAGCAGCTGCGGTGCGTGGTCGAGGCGCGGGGTGCCGGGGGCCAGGAACGTGCGCTCGGGATCGAGCAGCCGGGCGACGTCGTCCCGGCTCCAAATGAGCGGATCCCCGATGCCGTTGGCCCTGCCCGCGGCCAGCACCTCGTCCACGAGCCACCGCAGGTCGTCGTCGGCCGACGGCTCCTGCAGCACGGAGCCGTGGCCGCCCTCGGAGAGCAGCTAGAGCATCCACTCGACCAGCGCGCGGAATTCGGCCAACGCCTCGGACCCGATCTGCCCGGGCCGAGGTCGAGCTCGGTGAGGGCCGCGGCGATGCGGGCGCGGGCGTCCGCGGGAGGGATGTCGCGCATGCGGACGTCCGGGTCGTCGTCCTCGACCCACAGCTCGACGAGCCACGCCAGCGGGGACTGCACGACGTACCCATCGGTGGCGTCGGCACCGACCTTGTTGTCGATGAGGACGACGGCGGTCAGGGGGTGGCCGCCGGGCACGGTGACGCCCCCCAGCAGCTCGTCGGCGTCCCCGAAACACCGTGCTGACCTCGACCGCCCGGTCGACCGGTGCGGCGCGGTCGAGCTCGGCTAGCCAGCGGGGGAGCACGTGCCCGCGGTCGGCGATCTCGCGGCGCACCCGCCGGCGCAGCTCGGCGTCGACGGTGAGGGGCGCGATCGCCAGCAGGGCGGCCGACGTCTCGACCCGGTCGACGGCGGAGAAGCTGCGGACCAGGTCCTCCAGCGTGGCGCCGGGATCGTCGTCGGAGGCGACCACGGACAGCAGCAGCCGACGACCCCAGGAGAGGACCGGGAGTGGCAGAGTCGACGCCGCCGCGCAAAGCGTCCATCAGGTCGGTCGCCGGCGCCGTCCGTCGCTGCTGCGGGCGGCGGGACTTCGCACACTTCTTGCTCTTCGGCATCGACGATGGACGCTACTGCGGCTCGCCGACGTCTTTCAGCGTCAGGCCGCCTCCGGGTCGGGCGTCCGATCGATTGGGATCAGGCAGCCGGCGCCGGCTGGGTGGCGGATGCCGACGCCGACCAGGAGCTGCGGCTGCAGAGACGGTGGACCGGCTGACCGCGGTGGCGACCAAGGCCGACGGCTGGCGGCAGGCGCTGCTGCGGACGGCGCGGCAGGACCCGCTGACCGGGCTGGCCAACCGCAGCCACCTGCTCGACACCGGCCGCGCGGCGCTGGCCGTCGGGGGAGCGGTGCTGTTCGTGAACGTGGACCGGTTCAAGGAGGTCAACGACCGCGGCGGGCACGCGGTGGGGGACCAGTTGCTCGTCCGGCTCGTCGACCGGCTGCGCCGGCACGTGGAGAAGGAACTGCCGGGGGCCGTGGTCGGCCGACTCGGCGGGGACGAGTTCGTGGCGGTCCTGCCCGGAGTGGACACTGCTACGGCCGAGGCCATCGGGCACAGGCTGGCTGCTGTGCTCGTGGACGAAGTCGAGCTGGGCTGTCGGCCCGTGCGGGTGTCGGCCTCTATCGGGGTGCGGAGCAGAGCAGTGCCCACGGCGCGTTCTAGTCGTGGCGCTGGTCCGCGGTGAGGTACTGCTCGAACACCTCGGCCCGGTGAGTCCGGCCGGAGCCGAGTACCTGGTGAGCGACCACACGGCCGACGACCGCGGCGACCGTGAGCGCTGCCCCGGCGACGAAGGCCCACGACGCCAGCGGCGCCGGCCGCGCGGTTGCGGGGCTGGGACGGTGTCGACCACCCAGTCGCCGGCACCAGGTGTCCAGCGAGGGACGCCGTCCCGGACGGGCGCCTCGCCGTGCTGCGCCGTCACCGTCTTCGGCGGTCGGGAACCGGTCGAGGAAGAACGGGACGTCCGTGAGCGGTTCAACCTGGCCGCCCGCGGCCAGGTGCGGCCTCCAACAGGTGCCCAGGGCGTCGTCGAGGACGTCGCGGAAGGCGTCCGACCATGCGCGGTCGTCGTCGGTCCTACCCGGACGCCTGGGATGGCAGAGGGCCATCGCCAGGAGAGCCTGACTGTCGCCGGCCGGGGCGGCCACGTCCTCCTGCAGTGCGAGCAGTTCGGCGACCAGTCGATGGCGCCAGCACTCCCCGGCGGGTCGTTCCGGCTGCTGCGAGACGCGGATCTCGGCCACGGAGCGTGCTCGATGACCCTCACAGGGTGAGCCTCGGCGAAGCTTCCGACCTCCGGTGCCAGACTCACAGCGGTTCCGAGACGGGGGAGGGCGATAAGAGTGTCGTCGAGTGGCGATGTTGGGAAGTTCGTGCTGCATCCCCACGCTGCCGGCATCGCCCGGATCGGTGAAGTCGCGGATGGGCGAGCGCGGCTTGATCTGTTCGAGTCCGTAGCTCAACCCGTCGCCGAGTCGCGGTGGGTGCCGATGACCGAGGTCCGACGGGTTCGACTCAGCCCGCAGACGCGCGTCTTCTTCCAGGATGGTTGGGGACGTTGGCGCGCGGGCCGGGTCCTCGGCGGCGGTCCAGATCTCTACCACGTGAGGTTGCCGAACAGCGATGTGGACTTCCAGGTCTCCGAGGACCGACTGCGAGTGCGTTGGGATCGACCTCCTCAAGACCCGTTGCAGGTCCTGCTAGCAGGAGCGAACGAGACGCCGCGCTATCGCGACGCGCGTGAACCGGTCCGGCGACTGCTGCTGGCTGAGCGGGCCGCCACCGCTTCGGCGACTGGGATCGTGTCGGCCGGTGTCCGACTCCATGCGCATCAAATCAGTGCTGCCCTGCGAATCATCCAAGATCCGGTACAGCGGTATCTGCTAGCCGACGAGGTCGGGATGGGCAAGACGGTGCAGGCCGGCTTCGTCATGCGTCAGTTGCTTATCGACGTCCCGGGTCGACGCATCGGGGTCATCGTCCCCGACGCACTAAAGGCCCAATGGCGCGCTGAACTGCTCGAAAAGTTCTACCTGGACGACTTCCCCTTGCCCGGCGGTCGCCTGCCCTTCGAGATTCTCGGTCACGACGAGGTCGACAACTGGAGCGAGTTGGACGGCGCAGACCTTCTGGTGATCGACGAGGCGCATCTGCTGGCGCGCACCGAAGGCCCGCAGGAATCGCCGTACCGCGAACTTGCCAGTTTGGCGCGTGCCGTGCCACGACTGCTGATGCTCACCGCAACGCCGTTCTCGCGTCACAGCGCCACTCATCTCGCGCTGCTACACCTACTGGACCCGCTCCTTTTTCGGTGGGATCGCCGGGCGGAGTTCGACCGGTTGCTGGAGGCGCGGAGAGAGTTGGCACTCGCCATCTTCGGCCTCGATGAGGATCCAGACCCGGACAACCCCGAACTGCTTCAGTTCGAATTCGACGAGATCCGCAAGATCGTGCCCGACGACAGCACTCTCGCCGAGACGATCGAACGGACGATGCTTCTATTCGGGCCACCGGGGGCCGATCCGGCACACGTGGACAGGGCGGAATTGCGACGGGCCGTGGCCGCGGTTCGCACCCACGTCTCTGAGACCTATCGCTTACATCACCGCGTCATCCGCAACCGACGGCATGTCGTGGAGATGCAACGCCTGGACGATCAGGGACTGCTCACGCCATTCGAGTTCGCTGGGCGCAGTCGGCCGGGTGTCCTTCGGATCGAGGCCGAGGAAGCTACCGCCGCAGCCACCTTCCTGGCTGATTGGGCGGCGAAGAGCGCTGCAGCGGTGCTGGATGAGGGAGCGGAAGTTGTCCCCCTCGGTCAGGTTCTTGCCGTGCTTGCCTCCCGGGCGGGAGGTCCGGTCAACGACCTGCTGGCGGCAGTTGACTACCGCATCGGCGGCATCGATAGCGAGGTGCTGTCCCCGGCCGAAAAGGCGCTGCTAAGAGCGCATCCCGCGATGGCCTTCGAAGCCGACCTCGCGGAGAGGCTGCGTGCAGGGGAGGGCTCCGATGCAATGCAGGCGCTGGCGGCGGCGCTGCGGGACCACTGCAAGGCAGCACGAAGCATCGTCTTCTGCGGCCGAGGATCGCTCGCCGGCCAGTTGGTGCAGAAATTGTCGAGCAGTGGGCCCGGACGAGCCCTTTCGCACTTGAGCACACAGACGGAGCAGCAGCGCGAAGAAGCAGTGCGGGCCTGGCGGACGGGCGGCGGCATGCTCGTCGTGGATGACAGCGGCGAGGTTGGACGCAACTTCCAAGATGCTGATGCCGTGTACCACCTGCGGGTTCCCTGGAACCCGAACGCACTGGAGCAGCGGATCGGTCGCGTTGACCGCTACAGCGATCGTAGGGCCGGAAAGCAATTCGTGGTCGTCGACCCCGATCTCCAAGGCATTTTGACCACGTGGCTCAAGGTGCTCGCCAACGGCTTTGTCATTTTTACCGAGTCACTCTCGGCGATGCAAGAGATTGTCGGCGATCTGGCTGCGCGGGCTTGGGGTCAACTCATTCGTGAGGGAGTCGAAGGATTCCTCGCAGAAGCCGAGACCATCCACTCGCTGCTGACGCAGGAGAAGCGCCGGATCAACGAGATCGACGCCCTCGAATCGAGCTACGGAACCCACTCGGGCGGCGATGCGATGGCTCTGGCCATCGCCGAATACGAGGCACGCACGGCTGAGATCGAACGGGCATACCGCGGCTTCGTCGAAGGTCCGGAGGGGCTACGTCTGGCTGGCAAGGCGAATCTGGACGGCAGTGTCGCATTTGGACGCAATCCGGATGCGGATCCACTTGTCAGCGGACGCTTGCTGACACGACTGATGACTGTCGAGGCGGCCCGGATCGGATTCTTTGACCGTTGGCGCCTCACTGGCCGACGGCGACTGTTTCGACGGGGCAACCCCTTCATTAGCGGAATTGAATCACTGTTGAGTTTGGACGACCGTGGCCAGGCAGTGGCGATGTGGCGAGTCGAGCCGCGTTGGCACCAGGAGCCGACGGTGTTTTTCGGCTTCGACTTCCTCATCGAGGCCGACATCGCACCAGTTCTCGCAGTACTCGCGGATAACACCGAACTCGAACCGATCTCCCGCCGCCGCGCCGACGTGGCGTTCACTCCACAGCACCATTGCGTCTGGATTCCCCCGAACACCAGCCAAGCCGTCGAGAACGCCGCTCTCGTCGAGCTCCTGTCACGGCCCTACAGCGACAGGAGCGACAAGAACCTCAACTCGCAACGGATCGCTGCCCTCCACGCCATCCTGGGCGGCGAGGAGAACCTGGCGCCCATAGCCACCGCCTGTTATGAAACAGCGCTGAACAGGGTCACGGATGTCGCCGATGTTGTGGAGGCGTCGCGGCGAGCCGGTGACCGAGTCCGGCAGCAGACCGATTACTTGCTTGCGCAGAGCCGAGCCCGATCGCAAGCAGGCGGTCTCGTCGCCGATCCATTGGCGCTCGAGACCGACGTGGCGCTGGGAAGGGCCCTGGAGTCGGCCGTCACCGCACCCGCCATCCGGCTCAGCACGGTCAGTTGCGTCGTCCTCGCCTCCAAGCCGTGGAGCTCGCATGTCTAGGGACGATCTGGCAGTGGCGCAAGCAGCGCTGTCGGCCTGGCCCGACCCGGTCGAGGTCCCTGCCGAGAGCCTCTGCAGCGATGTCTGTCGGCGCCTCCTGAACGCGATGGCAGGCCTGCAAGTGGGGCAGGCGGGATGGCGCGACGTTGCCGCACTGATCCGGCAAGTGCTGCTCATCTCACAGACGACGTACGGCGGTGATAGACGCTTGTCGGTTCCCGTCACGCAGCACTGGCCCACCGTTGACCAGTGGCACGAGGTGCGATGTGCCGCCAGCACGCTGGTCGGAGGAGGCCTGGCTGTCGGGGCTCTGGAGTGGGAGCCGCCTGTTCCCCGCGACGGGCCCACCTCGGCATCTCTGGCACGCGAGCAAGTGCGCGCTGTCTACCGCGATGTCGAGCCGGATGGGGTGGCCCTGCTGCCGGCTGATCCATTCTGGAAATTCGCCCACGGCTACCCCGCCTACCGCGGCGAGTCGCAGCGCCAGGCTGCGCGCGCCGCCGTCCTTAACGACGGCGCAGCCCTCGTTGTGGCCCTACCCACGGGCCGCGGGAAGACCGCAGTCGCGTGGTCCAAAGTGCTGTTGTCCAGCCACGGCGTCACCATCGTCGTGGTACCCACCGTGGTGCTCGCACTGGACATGGAACGCCGCACAGCCGAACTGGCAAGGAATTCGAATAAAGAGCTCAGCCCGAACGGCCGCTACGCATATGTCGGATCCCTGGACAATGACACCAAGAAGGAACTTCGCGACCAAGTCCGCTCAGGTCGGCAGCGACTGCTGTACACCTCACCCGAGGCGTTCGTCTCTGGACTGGCCAGTGCGGTGCTGGAGTGTGCCTCGGCGGGCCACCTGCAACAGATCGTTATCGACGAAGCGCACCTCGTCGACCAATGGGGCGCGAACTTTCGTCCCGAGTTCCAGACCATGCCCGGGCTCATTCGCGAAGCGCACGACAGGGCCCCGCAGGCCAGCAAGCCCGCGGTGCTTCTGCTCAGTGCCACGCTCTCCCGGCAACCTCTGCGCCTGCTGACCAAGCTGTTCGCCCTGGGCGGGGACGAGGTCGAACTCGTCTGGGGGTCCGAACTGCGTACCGAACCGGCGTACTTTCTCGACTCGTATCCCGACGAACAGAGTCGCGCCGAAGCGATCGTGACCGCCGTCAGCTGCCTGCCGAGACCACTGCTGCTTTACACCACCAAGGTCAACGATGCGGAGTCCTGGGCGGCGACGTTGCGCGCGCAAGGGTTGCGGCGGGTCGGATGTGTCACCGGCGACTCGAGTGACGAGCAACGCCGCACCGTCATGGAGCAATGGCGCGGGTCGACGACCGCCGGCCTGCCCACCGCCACGGGCTTCGATGTTGTAGTTGGCACGTCTGCGTTCGGACTGGGACTCGACATGCCCAATGTCCGCACGGTGCTACACGCGTGCCTACCGGAGACCATCGACCGGTACTACCAAGAGGTCGGCCGCGCCGGCCGCGACGGTCGGCCGTCGATCGCATATTTGTGCGGTGGCCCGCAAGACGAACAGATCGCCGAGAGCCTCAGTCGCGTCGTGCTAATCGGCGACGATCTCGGCTGGAAACGCTGGCGGAGCATGATGCACGGCGCGGAGCACCTCACGGGGTTTCGATACCGCGTGCGGAAGAGCACACTGCCCACCTACCTCACCGACGGCTACGGGCGCAGTGCGCAGTGGAATGTGCGCACTTTGACGCTGATGGCGCAGGCCGGGGTCATCGGCTTGCGGGCCCCGCGTTGGACGCCCAATCCGGACGCCTCGGAGGAGGCAAACGCGAAAGACCGCGACGACTTCTACGCCAACGTCGATGACTTCTTGGAGTTCGACCTGATTGACGGCGAACTGCTTGGGGAACAAGGCTGGAAGACCGCACTGGCGTTCATTCGCCAAGAAGTACGCACCGCTCAACATGAAGCACTCCATGCTGTGCTTTCTCTCGTGCGAG
Source organism: Geodermatophilus sp. SYSU D01176 (assembly GCF_054050015.1). Classification (NCBI taxonomy): domain Bacteria; kingdom Bacillati; phylum Actinomycetota; class Actinomycetes; order Geodermatophilales; family Geodermatophilaceae; genus Geodermatophilus; species Geodermatophilus sp. SYSU D01176. The sequence goes on from NZ_JBJGYN010000010.1 coordinate 47,027, forward strand.
GCCAGGAGTGCGTCGGGCGAGTCATCGCCAGACATTTCCAGGTTCCCTTCGGAGGAGGCACACTTCGAACGGCACCGGCCTGCCGTGGATGCCCGGCCTGCCGACGAGTGCCTGAGCAATGCCCTGGCACGCACCCGCTTGAAGCGGCCCCTGACCTCCCAGCACCGCGTGGGCGCGACCCCCTGGCGGCCTGGCGCGGGGAGAGACCAGGGCTGTTCATCTGGTATACCGAGGGGCAACAAGCAGATCCACTGCTGGTGCGATTGGCCCAACGCGGCGTCCACGTCTTCGCCGGTATGCCCGGCGCCGTCGGTGACCACCTGCAACGCTCGGTTCCGAACACTGCCATCGTGACGGACGATCACACCTTGACGCACCAACTGTCCGACTATTTTCCGGGGCCGATTGCCTTCGTGCTCCCGCAAGCGCACGTGACGGCCGAAATTAGCGAACGGCTGGCTCTGGGCCTGATTAGCTACGTCATCGGCCCAGACTCAACACCCGATCCGCACAAACCGGGCAGCCTGCTGCGGGACGTCACGGGGGACACGACCCCGATTGCGCTCGACGCTCTACTGAGGAGTCTGTGAATGGATGTGCTCAACCCGAGCCCTGCCTACTGCGTTCCGCAGGCCATGTGGCTCACCTATCGGGTGATTATGGAACATCCGGATCTCTCACAAACTCAGATCCTCGACTTCGTGACACCAGAGACAATGCGGCCCCGCACGCCCGGCAACGGCGCGCACGCGACACGAGCCTTGGCCGCGCTGCGCGAGTTTGGACTCGTTTGCGTTGGCGGCGACGGGTTGTACCAGGCCGACAAACTGGCAGACTCCGCAGAGTTCATACGCGTGCTGCGATACCGACTGCTCGCGCCACCGGAGACCTTCGGCGCCGACTTCGAAGGCGCGCCCTCGCTACGCCTTGGGCTCATATGGCTGATGCGGCAGGCACCGTTTGTGCCCTTGGACTGGGGCTACGTTCAGACCGTCAATCGCACGCAGTTGTTCACCAACGACACTCGCTTCAACGCGTTCCGCCCGTGGAGCATCGCCCTTGGCATGGGCATGCCGGCGCTGGGCGCCATGGTCGAAGGGGCGAAACAGAAGGCAACCGGCGAGAAGGTTGTGCCGGATCCCACCCAGGCTGTCATTGACGTAATCAAGCACCCCGTCACCGGTCATATACCGCGAGGCGAACGAATCCCTATCCAGCAACTGCTCGAATTCCTCCGCGCCGAACTCCCCGTCCTTCCTGGCCATCCCAGCGCCAACTACGACGGGATTGCAGGTGATCCCGACAACGGGTTGCGTGCCGTGGGATTGGCTCTAACCAGCGCCGAGGCGCGCGGCATCCTCACCATGACCTATCAGTCCGACCCCTCCGGCGTGATCGCACTGCCCGATGCCCAAGATGCTGGGCGCGACCGGTACGTTTCCGCCCTGACAATCAAGGAGTTGGCACCGTGACCGCACAGGTCAACTTCGTCTGCTGGTCTGCCGCGGAGGTCACCTCAACGATCCCCACTGAGGCAGCGACGCAGTCCCGGGCGGTTCTACTAGCAACGCACTCCCCGTTGCGCATCACCCGCCAGAGAGGTGAGGGCGGCGGGCAGGCCGCGACCAACTCGATATCCGAGAAGGACGTGCTCGATGAGTTTCTCGAGTCGCCACCCACGAACGGCGTGCTCGCAGCAACTGTTCTCGGCGAATCGGGAGCGGGCAAGTCCCATTTGATTCGCTGGATCGAAGCGAACATCGAGAGACGCCCGAGTCGTCACGTCATCTACTTGCAGAAGACCGAGACGAGCCTAAAGGACGTTATCGAAAAGCTGTTACTCGGTCAGGTGGACCCAGAATTCGAGGAGATCCGACGAAAGCTGTCCAGCCTGGGCAGTGGAATGACACCCGATGAGATGGAACAGCGCATCCTGGACGGGTTGGCCGAGGCGCTGCGCACCAGAGCGGGCGATAACCCCTTCGCAAAAAAACTGGTCGGAGATAACGGTCTGCGACTGATCTTTCTCGACCCGCTCCTTCGGAGCCATCTACTGCGCCCCAACTCGTTTGTGAAGCGCTACGCGCATTACGCACTTCATGGGCGGGGAGAGTCTGAACCCGACGTGCCTCTGGAGTTCACTCTTGAAGACTTGCCAACCGATATTGTCGCTTATGCGAATCTCTCTGACGCCGCTTTGAAAACTCGCGAGGTCGTCAAAGACTTGATCTCGAAGCCGGCGATGCAAGTTGAGGCCGTACGACTCCTGAACCAGGTACTCGAGGCGGCTACAACCAAGGCAGCGAGTCTCAACGCCGGCGACGTGAGTCAAGCGTTCAAACGGATCCGCGAGAAGTTCGCCGGCCATGAGATCGTGCTGCTGATCGAGGACGTCGCACTGATCCAGGGCGTGAGGCGGGACCTGCTGGACGCGATCGTTGAGGTAGGCGTCGTGCAGGGGCAAGAAAAATACGCCACGGTTCGCACGATGCTCGCTGTCACTTCGGGTTACTACCGGGACTTGCTTCCCGACACCTTCCGGACGCGCGCGGAGGCTTCGTCCCCTCTTTATACGGTGGACGTGGAGTTCGATACGCCGGGCGCCGACGAACAGGTATTTATGAACTTCATGGGCCGCTATCTCAATGCGGCACGGGTTGGCAAGACAAGTCTAGAACAGGCCAGTCCTGAGGTGCCGAACGCTTGTATGAGTTGCCAGTTCCAGCCGTCATGTCATGAGACCTTTGGAGCATCGCAGCAGGGATATGGTCTCTACCCGTACAACGGGGCCGCCCTGATGCGCGCCGTACGTGCTCTCGCCGACAAGGGCAGCGAGCGCGCTGTCTTCAACCCCCGGCGTGTGTTGTCCCGTGCCGTGCGCGACGTGCTCAACGACAACGTGCAGACCCTCAAAGCCGGCAGGTTCCCACCGCCCGGCTTCCTCAGTCACGAATCATCTGCCATGGGTCTGCCTTTTCTCCCGGCCTACGTGCAAGAGCAACTCCAGAAAACGTTCAGCGGCGATGACGGCGGCCGGGCCGACTCCCTACTGACGTTCTGGGGAAACGTCGGACGAGAGTCGATCAGCGATGAGATCCTCACCGCGTTCTCGCATCCATCGCTTCCTGCCGATCTGTTCCGGGAACGTCCGACCGATCCGGCACCTGGCCCTGTCACTACCGCACCGGGGGATCTCCCACCGTCGGTACGCAGCCAGCTCGACGGCATCGACAGTTGGCTCAACGGCACTGACCTGCGGCAAAGCCTAGCCGCAGAATTGCGCGCCATAGTCCGTGACCGCCTCCTGGCTCGAATCGACTGGTTCGATCCCGCCATCAAAGAACCGGACGCCACGACCGTCAACAAAGCAATACCGAACAACATGCGCAGCATCTCGATCATCGGCGCAAGTGAGAACCTCGCCGGAGTCGTTCCGATCATGCGACTCCCGCGAGACGCTCGAACCGCGATGATGTTCCGCGGCCTCATATTGATCAAGGCCGGATTCTGGCAGCGCGCCGGCGATGCGTTGCCTCGCCTGGACGCCGCCGTCGCCAGCCACGTACAGGAAGCCAAAATCCGCATCCAGCGAGCTATGGCCGTCGATGACGCGTCGCTGGCTCAAGTGGCGGCATCCCTGATTCGGGGAGCCGCCGCCAGCGGCGGTCTTCCTGCCAAGCCGAAGGAACTCGACTTCGCCAACGCGATCTTCTGGCAGTCGTCGACCGGTCAGCGCAGCGATGAAGCCTCGCGCTCCCCAGGGTGGCGGACGGCCTACAGGGAATACACGGCCGAACGTGGGGCTGTCATCGATCACTTCCTGCGCGGGATCGGTGTTGCACAGGGGACCGGTGCCGTGCATGCCGTGGATTACCAACGCCTGAGCGCCATCATACGCACGGCGCGGAAACTCATCACCGACGGCGCCGAACTCGACATTCCAAACTGGAGCACCAAAGCGCACCGACGACTCGCATTCCTCGAGCAAGCCTGCCATGCGCAACTCTCTCACTGGCAGGAGCTGGTCGACCGCATCCGAGTCGATGTCCCTCAGGGCACCACCGTGAACGAGACAGTCACGGCGATCATAGACGCGGTGAAGGCTGGCCAGAGTTATGGGTTCGTGAAAGTTTCACCGCTGGCCGATCTTCAAGCGCGAAACGAGGCCGCCGCCCAATGGGATCAGTCCGTTGTGTCATCCATGGAGAGACTATTGGATACCGCTAAGGCCGAGAGCGGTCTGGCACTGCTCTCCCTTGTCGGCGCGCCTGTGGGCGCTGACCTACAGGCGATGGCTGGTTACCTCGCGTACAGCAGGCAATGGATCGAGGCAGGAATCGCCGATGCTGAAAGCGACAGCGGCGCCGTATCAGACCTCGACGATCAAATCCGTGATGTTGTTGAGACCTGGTCCCGCATCTTGGAGGAAGAAGCCACGGATGACTGAGACCGCGGACATGCAAAGCCTCTACGTGCGAGCTAAGCGCCTGACGGCGCTATCGCGCGCCAAGAGCGAGAATGCGAAGGAGACCCAGGAGCAGGGGCAAGCCGAGACGGCTCTGTACAACCTGAAGGCGGAGCTCGCCAGACTCGAGAACGCCCTAGGTGTCTACCGCAAACTGCGCGAAGTCGGCGCCCCCGTGACAGACCTGCCCGACCTTGCCGCTCCTGCTCGACGGTTGCGGGATCACGTTGAGACGACCGGACGCCCCACCCATCAATTCCTGAACGCCCGCAAGACGGACGTTAGTAAAGCCGCCACGGACATGGCTGCCGCGAACCAACAGGCGTGGCGGTCGTGGGCCACCGAAGAGATCGACAAACTCCCACTCGCGGCCCTGCCCAAGCTGAATCCAGCGGACCGCAGGCAAGCCGCGAGTGCGCTCGACACGATGAAGAAGGCCGCCGCTGCATCGCAGATCAGCATCAGCGAGGTGACAATCTTCCGAGTCGCGCTTTCCAACGCCGCCGAACTGCTCGCCAACATTGGAACAACCGAATCCGACGGGATTCTAAGCCGATTCCAGAGCGGCCAGATCCTGCTGAGCCTGCTCAGCGATGAGGACCTGGCAACGCTCAGGAGCGACGAGGCGCTCAAGGATCAGTTGTACGTGGTGATCTCGTGAACCCAGATCCTTGGGCCAGCACCGGCGACCTGCTCAGCAGGTTGGAAGACCTCGAACGGCCCTTGCTGGAGTGGGGGGTCGTCGACGGCTTTCTCGACCACGCCGACGTCGAACAAGCCATCGACGACCAACGCCTCATCGACGCCGGCAGGACCACGGGATCACTGCCCAGCGGTGACGAGTATCTGCAGCATCTCCTTGACACCGGACTCTTGCACAAGTTGCCCGACTCCATCCCGCGCTACCGCACAAGGCTCAGCGAGACGCTGCGACTGCTTCGCACACTGCGCCAACTTTGGCCACCGAACACCCCCACAGCGGCAGGCTGGTGGCGCAACTCCAGCACCCTCGTCGCCGACTACCGACTACGCGTCGCACCGCGGCGATATCCACGCCGCTCGGTTACAGCGGCCGACGCGATCAGCGAACTCGCCGGCGCGTCCTACTGGAGTCCGTTGCACGCCGATGTGCTCACTCGCCTCGTCGGCGGATCACTGCTGGCCAACTTCCAGGTCCACGCGGCTTCGTCGATCCTGTCCGCACTCGCCGGGTCCACGATGTCCGCACGGATCATCACCGCCGGCACCGGTTCGGGCAAAACCCTTGCGTTCTATCTGCCAGCGCTACTCGACATTGCGGCCACCGCTGACGCCGCTCGAACCGGCCCGCACACCTTGGCGCTCTACCCGCGCAACGAGTTGCTGCGGGACCAAGCACGCGAGTCGCTGCGGACTGTCCAGGAGTTGGGGCCGCTCCACGGCCCTGGTTCCAGGTCGGCGCGGATCGCACTGCTGTACGGCGACACGCCTTGGGATGCGGACCTGCAGGTCGGCAAGGGTCGGACCAAATGGAATCGGCACGGACAAGGCTGGGCCTGCCCCTATTTCGGGTGCCCGACCGATGACTGCCGCGGCACTCTGGTCTGGTCAGACGAGGATCGAGGCGCAGGCCTCGAGCGACTCGTGTGCTCAGCGTGCAACTACGCGACGAACCCAGGCACGGTGGCGTTGACGCGTGATTCGATGATCGCCCGGCCCCCCGACATCCTGTTCAGTTCCACCGAGATGCTCAGCCAGCAGTCCACGAGTGCGGGTCTGGGGCGATTGCTCGGGTGGAAGGGAGCGAACGGAACTCGTCTCGTGCTGCTGGACGAAGTGCACACCTACTCCGGAGCGCACGGTGCCCAGGTGGGTCTGATGCTGCGGCGCTGGCGCTACGCCAACCGCCAATGGGGTAGCAAGGCACCGGTCATGGTCGGGCTGTCCGCAACTCTGCGGGATGCGGGCGATTTCTTTTCTACCTTGACTGGCACCGAGCGCAGCAACGTCGAAATCATCGCTCCTGCCCCTGACGACATGCTTCCGACGAGTCGCGAATACGGCATCGTGCTGCGCGGCGACCCCGTCTCTGGGGCGTCACTGCTTTCGACAACCATCCAGACCATTATGCTGCTGGGTCGCACCTTGGACACCACGCCTGGCACTTACGGTTCGGTCACATTCGCGTTCACCGACAACCTCGACGTTATCAATCGTCTTTACGACAATCTGCGCGACGCCGAAGGAATCCTGCCCAACGGCCGAGCGCGTGGCGCCATCCTCGCCAACCTGCGCAGCCCCCAAGAACCGCAAGCCGCAGACCGATACCTAGAGGGCCAATCCTGGGACCTGCCCGCACGCCTGCAACGCATGGACCGCGCGCTACGGGTGGCTAGAACGTCATCTCAAGATGTTGGCACGGACTCCAACGCCGACGTCATCACCGCCACCTCCTCGCTCGAGGTCGGATTCAACGATCCCCGGGTTGGCGCGGTTATTCAACACAAAGCCCCCCGCGACCTCGCTTCCTTCCTGCAACGCCGAGGACGCGCCGGACGCCGACTGGAGATGCGACCCATCACGGCCGTCGTCCTGTCCGACTACGGCCGCGACAGAATCGCCTACCAGACTTACGAAAAACTGCTCGACCCCGAGATCGACGCCCGATCACTGCCGATCAACAACCGCTACATCATCAAGATGCAGGCCGCCCACGGTCTGCTCGACTGGCTGGCCCGTAAGTCGACGGCCGACGTGCGCGCGATCTTGTCCCCACCACGACCCGGCTGGTCGGACCCGAAGACAAGCCAGGTACTCACGCTACTGCGCGAGGTGATCGGGAACGCCGAGCGTCAACAGGACCTGGCCGAATACCTGCGCCGGTCCTTGACGCTAAGTTCGGACGAGGTCCAAGCCGCGCTGTGGGAAGAGCCCCGCTCGTTGCTGCTGTCGGTTGTGCCCACCGCGCTGCGCCGACTGGAAGCGGCCTGGCGAACTCTGCCTGGCGACGCTGATCCGGGCGCCCAAGAGCGAACACCGCTGCCGGAGTTCATGACCACTCCTCTGTTCGCGTCCCTCAACACCCCCGACGTGCGATTCGAACTGCCCGCCGGCTTCGCCGATCAGCAAGCGACGATGCCGATAGCCCAAGCACTGCGTGACGCGGTCCCCGGCAGAGTCAGTCGTCGGTTCGGCTACGCCAACGCGCAGGCCCGCACCTGGCTGCCCGTTCCGCCACCGGGACAAGACCTCGAACTGCAAGACATCGTCGCCCGCGGGCACGGGTTGGGAACATGGACCACCGCCGACGGACAGAACTATGAGGTGGTCCGACCCCTGGCGCTACGACTGGCCAGCCCACCAGCGAATGTCGGCGATACGTCTAATGCAATGCCGTTGTGGAGATCGACATTCGAGTACGACCTCGTCTCCCTACGCCACGTTGACGTGCCGACCCCCTCGGCGTGGGCTGATCTGGTCGATACCTGCGCGTTCGCCCTGCACGTCGCCGGTGGGCCGCTCACCGTCCGTCGAATGACGATCGGGTCCGACGGTGAACTGCTGCTCCAGAACGGCACCAGCACCCCACTCCACGTCCGCTACACACACAACGGCCAGGCGGCTGCACTCGGCTTCGAACTGGATGTCGACGCCATGATTCTTACCGGACGATTGGCGCCCGCCGACAGGAGTTTCCTGCGGCCCTTCGCGACCACTCCCCAATGGCGAACCCTGGCCTTCCGCCGCCGCGTTCTCGAGGACCCACGCCTAGACGACATCGCCAACGTCTTCCAGCGACAATGGCTCGCCGAGATCTACCTGCACGCCTTCATCGCTCAGGGACTCGCCGGACAGAATCTCACTGAAATACCGGCGAACCTGGCAGCAGGTCGCTGGGCCGACGACCTCGCCCAGTTCCTCGCGATCGCCTACCGTGCCGACCCCAACGGCGTCGCGGGCCAATCCCGCACCATCACTGATCTCACCGCTCTGTCTGCAGACACCAGTGTCCGAGCGGTCCTTGAGGAGCATGGCGACCTCCTCGTGACCCCCAACCTGTACGGCTACACCAGTGACCTTCTGGAGCGCGTGTTCCTCGACACACTGGCCAACGCCGTCCTGACGGCCACCGAAGAGACTCTTCCTGACGCCCAGGAAACCGATCTTGCGGTCGATGTCGAGTTCGACCTTGAAACCCGCCGCTACAGAGTCATCGTCTCGGAAACATCCATCGGTGGACTCGGACTTATCGAAGGCCTCCACCGCGACTACACCCAAGACCCACGCAGATTTTGGGACGCCGTCGCCCGCGCCTGTGCACCGACCGAAGCCGAAGACGTCGACAAAGCCATGCAGGACGTCCTTGTCGACGTTCTCAATCCGGCACATCGCCTTGCTCAATCCGTGGCGGCCTTCCGGAACGCAACCGGGATTGCCGCGATGGACGGCGCCCTCGACAGCCTGCTGACTGCCTGGACCGAGTCCGACGGTCCGCCCGGACACCTGCTGGTCTCAACGTTCGCCGCCCGACTACTACGCCCCGGATCGACCCCAACGATCGATCACCTAGTCGCGAATCTCGCCACGGCGTGGACTCAGCAGGAAGCTCGGATCGGCGTGGAGATCGACGCACGCACTTTGCTCTTCCACGCTGACCAAGGCCACCTCGGCTTCAGCCTCGCACCACTGACGTCCGACGCCGCGTTCTCTCTGCTGTGGCTGAGAGGACCACAAGCCCGCGTGCAACGACTCGAACACTGGCACCCCTACCGCGACAACGTCGTGATTGAACGCCTCGCGCTCGAAAGCGTCATCCGTGACCGGACAACCGCCGTGGACGTGACGCGACCCCACTGGCTGGAGGACTACATCAAAGCCATTGAGAGCGATGGACGAGTCGTTCTCACCGCTCCCTATCCTCAGCGGGCAGTCCTGGCCGAGAGCATCCGGCAGGCCACGGTTACCGCCGCCGAACGTAACGGATTGAGGGTCTACGGTCGAATCACCGGGATTCTCCAGCGACACGGAACTTTGCAAGCGAACTTCTCACTCGCCGAGGAACTGCAGTGACCGGCAAACGTACGGTGCGGACCAGACCCCGCAACGGCCTCGCCATCGGCGACGTCCTTACTGCCGCGCTGTTGTCCGAACTCTGCGCACCTAGCCCGGAATTCTGGCTCGTCACCGGATGGGTTACCGACATCCCCATCATCGACAACTCGTTCCGCCAATTCGACGACGTCCTCGGCCTCGAATCACGATCCACCCTCAGCCTGAGCGAGGTCTTCGCGCTGCTGACCCGGCAAGACACCCACCTTCACGTCGCCGTTCGACAGGACCCGCACAACCTGAGCTTCGTCGACAGGTTGCGCCGTACCTGCGTCGCCGACCACCTCCACCTGTACTCCAGCAGCGAGCTGCACGAAAAAATCATGATCGGCTGGAACTGGGTGTTGAAAGGATCTATGAACTTCACCTGGAACGGGACACAACTAAACGAAGAAGCCCTCGATCTTGAAGTCGATCCGGCCAACGCGGCCCGTCAGCGCCTCGAGGTCAGGACTCGGTGGATCGGCGCACAATCATGACAGAGGCGACTGCACAAGCGTTCCTGTCGCGGTTCTTCGCTGCACCTAACACGGCGTGGCCAAAAACCGACCCGCGGCATCCCGCGGCCACGACTTTGGCCCCGTTTCTTGACGCGCTGTCGAAACGCGGCGAGTGCCCATTGGTGCTGCCTCGCCGCGAGACGTCCTGGCCAGCGGCCTTGTATTACGTGACCTGTTGGGATACCGCGCACGCCGGCCGCATGCGCCCCTTGCTGGAGGCAGCGGTCGCCCACAACTGGTGTCCCTTCGATGGGCGCGTAGCCGCGCTCAAGGCGGAGGATCCCATCGACGCAGCAATCCTGGACCTCGTTGGCCCTGGCACGACCTACGTCCTGCGCCCCCAACCGCAGACAGCAGGACCGGCCTACACCGCGATCAAACGCCTGGTCGACACCCTCCGTGACCAACCACTGCGCCGCCCCAATCCGGCCCGCCCGATCGGACGAATGCTCCGCGAGTTCGAACTGGCACTCGCCAACGGGTCGGCCGAAACCTCCGCCGAGATCCTGCACGAGATCGAGACCCTGGGCGGGATCTCCCACGAGAACCTCGCCTATCTTGAGATTCGACGACTCGCACGACTCGGCCAAGACCGCGCCCTGCTCGCGCACGGATCGTTGCCCACGATCGTCTACTCCGAACCACCCCTACTCGTTCGGGAAGCAGTCCTCGCAGCCTGGGCCAGAGCCAACCTCGCCCTTCCCCTGACCGCCGAAAACCTGCCGGACGCCGTCGCGGCGCTGAGCACAGCCGAACCCGACGTCGCCATGCTCGTCGACACTCGACTCGCCAACGCAAACGATCCTGACGCGATCACCGTCGGCGCCATCGCCGCCGTAGCGCGCGGCGACGCAGGCCTCGGGATGGCACTCGCGGCGACCGGCGCCATCAACTCGGACATGCTCAGCGGGCTACACGAGCACGTTCAGGCTGCGCCGGCTGCCGAGCAGACGGCAGTGGTGGAGGCGGAATCCGATGTCACAGCCGAAGTTGCGGTAAGCGACACGAGTGCAGACGCCAGCACCGTCGACCAGCCACCAACGATCGACTCTTGGCTCGCCTGGACCGACCAACTCGACGCACCTCAAGGGGGCGACCTAACAGTCGAGCAGGTCGAGAATTGGGCGCCGGCGTGGAGTATCGACGCAGAACTCGCCGACGCAATCGACGCGCTCCCACAGATCGCCACTGACTCGCTCCTCTCGAGCGTGGCCACATTCCTCGACACCGATGACCCGAACCACCCAGCAGTGAGAACGGCTGCTGCTCTTCTAAGCCACTATCTTGTCGCGGAACGCTTCAGCCCCAATGACCTCGGTGCAATCTGCGCCCTTCTGGAGATCGTCCTTCGCGCAGCGCCACCGGTCGCGCTGTACCGGGGAACGCTCGAGGACCTCCGCTCGTATGCCTCGCAGTGGGTTGCGACTAGCACCGCCGCCCGCGTCCTTGACATCGCCGATGTCGTCGCCTCCGGCCCTAACAGCGACCCCGACACGCGGGCAGCATTCGTCGCGGCCCTGCTGTCCCCACTCCACCATCTACGGCACAGGCTCTCACCAGCTCTTAGACGCCTGGCATCACTCATCGCCGCCGACGTCGAACTTGACTTCACATGGAATGACCGGGAAGCCGACAGCACGGATGAAACCAGCGGCCGGGCGCTTCGCGGTCAGTTGCTGCTGTACAGCCTCGACGAGGGATGCCTTGCGCGCGTAGAGAAGGCGGTCGAACTGCAGTGGCCCGGCGTCGGCGTGCATACCTCCTCTGACAAGGTCGGCAGTCCAGCCTTGCGTCAGCACGCCCGAAACGCCGACTTGATCGTCATGGCTACGCGGCGGGCGGCCCACGCGGCTACCGGCTTCATTACTGGTGCTGCAAATAGGGCGCTAATCCGATACGCGGACGGATCCGGGTCTGCGTCGATGATGCGCGCGGTTGAAGCGGGCATCGCCGAACTAACGGATTGAGAGGGGTGGGCCGTATGCCGCACAGTCATCTTTTCCACTATGAACCGGTCCAAGTGGCTTGCTTCGGCTCCCACCGGGGCGTCCTGCGAGGGTCGTACTGGGTGATCCGACGGCCGGTCAGATTGAGAGTTGGGTCATCAGGAAGTTGGTGAGGAGGCGTATGTCGTTCGGCGTGTTCTGAATCTGGTTCCAGCGGCGCGGCCCCGTCGGGAACGCCCACTCCCCAGTCGTCCAGGCGGACCCGGCCAACTTGCCAATTGTGCTACTGGCCTGGCCTACCTCGGCCAAGGGAACCCCTTCGGTAAGGTGGTCCATGACGTAGCCGAGAGCGGCAATGCCGGCCCCGTGAGTGAGCCTTGAGTTCCGCGGCGGCAACCTCCATGCGTCGGGGAACGTGGCCTCAACGGTGCTCCAAAAGGTTTTGAGGTGACTGACCATCGCCCCGACATTACCTTCGCCGGTGTCCGCATAGCGATAGGCGTAGAGAGCGCCGTTGTAGACGCTGTTCTCCACCATCCGGAGGACGGCGTTGTCCTTGATGATCCCCTTGGGTTGGGTTGGCGTGGCGATCATCTCGTGGAACGGGGAGTCCGAGTCTACGTTGAGGCGGTAGACGACCTCGGCGGCGAGCCGGCGGCGCATCAAGGGCAAGGGCAACTCGTCCTGTGTGGCCGGCAGAAGTTCGTGGATGAGCCCCTTGGGTAGTGGGCGGGTGTTGTTGACCAGGATGAACTGCGCGCGCTGTTCTTCCTCGTTGGCGACGAAGGAGATGACGCACACGGGGAACTCGTCCACTTCAGACTCACGGATCGCAGCGGTCCGTTGCTGGCCATCGACGATCCATCCGGGCTTGTGCCCGTCGTCCTGCGATTCGTCCACCGGGATAACGAGGGTCCCCATCGCCGCGTAGGTGACAGCGGAGGAGTCCGCGTCGATCGCCTCGAATCGCACACTGTCATCGAACGCGACAACGATCGCGTTCGGCAGTAGGGCGCCGGGCTTCTCCAGGTACCTCTGGATGCCCCGGATGTGCTTGAGGACCTCGGGACGTTGGTAGCCCTGCAGTCCCGCGTCCTCGTCTCGTCCGACGCGAGCCACCGCAGCGAAGTCCCCGAGTCGTTTGCCGTCGACGGCGAACGAGTACAGGGCGCGTTCCCCCTGCATCAGCCTGATGCAGGGGAGTCGGAGGTCGTAACGATCGGCCATCACACGGCCTCCTTCGTCTTCTGTGGCAACTCGCGTACCTGCGAGCACAGGACGGACAGGTTGTGGAATCCGCGGCGCTTGTTGCGTTCCGTGCCACGGAATATCGCGATCTCGATGCCATGTGCTTCGCAGAGGCTGCAGTTGCACCGTTCCCACGGCCGGTCGGCGAGGGTGTCCGTGTACTCAGACAGATAACTGCGTCGGACACCGATGATCTGCTCGTACTGGTTCAAGGCGTCCAGGGCCTCATTGTTGTACGCGGCATTCGTGCCGGCGGCGCGCAGGGCCTCGAGGCAACGGCGTTCTGCCTGGACCGCTTCGCGTTGGTCGATCTCGCCGGCGAGGACGCGTCGCTTGACTGTGGGGTTCGCGTCTACCTGTGGTACTCGAATGGCAACGTAATGCTCACCGTTGCGTACGTGATAGTTGTTCCGGTCGTCCATGAAGGCTTGCCGAAACGGTGCCGTGCTGTCGAAACTCGTGACCCCGTATTGGGCGAACTCGGACATGGACTCCAGTCGGGTGATCCCTAGCAGGTGGAGTTCGACGTCGGCATTCCTGATCTCGTCGACGGCCGCCAGGGAGGCCAGGATGTCTGGCGTCTTCAAGGGGACCATGCCGCCCAGTGCGATGCGCTTGTAACCCATGTCCTGGAGTTGGCCGACGCTGTCGGTGTAGCTCGTCGGATCCCATCCCTGGGCGGCGCCGACGGGTACGAAGGGTTCACCGCGGTCGCGACACTCATCGAGAAAAGTCTGCGCGTAGCGCAACGATATCCGGCGTCGCTCCTGCCAGTCCTCATGTCCATGCTGGAGGTCGAGTCGCCTGTCGTATGCCAGGACCACGTGGTCCACCGAGACCCCGGCCGCGAACCCGATCGACTCATAGAAGTCGGCGACCTCGGTCACCGAGTAAGGGGGTTCTGGCTCGTTCACGTAGTTGAAGGCGCCGCAGTCCCCGAGGGTAGGGGCGTTCACCGGCAGGCGGAAAAACTCTCGGACGCCGTATCGGTAGAGCCGCGAGCGCTGGGCTTCGGAGTACTTGCCAGCTCCTCGGGTGCTCCCATCAACGATCGCCTTGCTGACGAGGAGGCCGTCGTACGGCGGAGGATCGAGCACCTCGTGCGCGTAGCGGTCGTCCCGTTGCCGGACCCGGAACGGCGAGTACTCCTCGGTGCGGAAGTCGAAGGACGGACTGATCTGGTCCTGGCTGTCGGGAAAGAAGAACCTCACGCCCGTGCCTTCTGGGACTCCTGGATGTACAGGCGAACGAGGTAGTTGCTCAGCATGCGGATGTCTCTCTGGATGTTCTGGAGGGCGTCCCAGGCGACGCCGAGGTCGTCCCACTCTCCTGCGGTCCACCGACAGTACGGAGCGACCTTGCCGAGCTCCTGGCGCACGGCTTGCTCGGCGTCCTTGTGAGTGGGGTCGATGGTCAGCATGACCCGGTCCATCAGTCGGGCCATGGCCCGCAGGCCGGTGCCATGCATGAGCCTGGACTGCGTCGGGGGAAGGCCCCAGGCGTCGGGGAAGGTCGCGCGGACCGCACGCCAGTAGCACAGGAGCAGGCGGTAGATCCCGTCGATGTCGGTCTCGGCCGTCGCCATGTTGCGGTACGGGTACAGGGCGCCCGCGGAGGAGTTGAGGCTCTCCTCGATCGCGCTGACCAGGACGGTGTCGGTCACGACAGCCTGGGGCTTCTCGGTGTCCGGAGTCGAGGCCCGCTTGATGAGGCCGTGGAACGGGGAGGCCGGTTGCCTGTTCAGTAGATCGACGAGGGCGCTGGGAATGCGCTTCGCGCTCATCTTGGGCGAGAGAGAGGTCCAGACCTCGGGCAGCAGTTCGGTCACGAGTCCGCGGGGGAGCGGTTGGACGTTGTTCACGCGGAGGAACTGGTCTCGCTGGACCTCGATGTCGTCGGCGATGAAGGCAGTGACCGGAACGGGGAGGTCCTGTCGCTTCGTCCGTGTCAGCGCTAGCGCGCGCTGCTGTCCGTCTACTAGCCATCCGGGCCGTGACTCGCCGGGCTTGGGCAGCGGGATCTCGAGAGTCCCTGCCGCGGCCAGCCCGTCATGCGTCCCGGGGCCGCGGCTCTGACGGAACTTGACCGTCGAGGGCAGGGCGACGATGACGGCGTGGGGGAAGAGCACGGAGTCCCCGTCGAGGTACTCGACAATCTGGTTGACGTGCCGGCGGACCTCGGGGCGCTGGTAGCCGATGAGTTGGCCTTCTTCGTCGCGTGAGATGCGACTGATGTCCGCGACCTGGAGCAGTTCCGCCGCAGTGACGGTGAAGAGGAAGACGGGTGTCCCCGACGGTTGCTGTACGGAGAGTGCGCGTCGCTGCAGGACGTTCTCGGGAGCCGTCACTGCTCCTCCTGGACTTCTCGATACAGACGTGCGAAGCGAGACTGCTCGCACGCCGACCCTGACCGGCGCAGTTCGGTCAGCAGAGGGGTCCGGGCCGTCGGGCGGACCTGCAGGCTCTCGCGGATGAAGGTGCGCACCTCGTCGTCCGTCAACGGCGGACGGGGCGCTGCCTCCGACAGTCGGTTGCCGACCGCCCACTCCTCCCAGCGCAGGTGTGCGGTCGAACTCCCGATGGGGGTCCCACCCGCCAACTCGAGGTACTTGGCAGCGGCACGGGCGTTCAGGGTGACCTGTGTCCCGCCCAGCCTCTGCCGCAGTCCGTAGCTGGAGACGGGGGACTGCGGCGTCGGTCGATGGCTCGAGACGACCGCCACGCCCTCGTCGCCGGCGAGGGCCAGAAGTTCCTCACCGAGCGGCTGGAGGTAGCTGGGCGACAGAGCGAGCAGGAACTGGTCTGCTTCCTCCCGCACGAGACGCAGGTCGGCCGCGGTGCGGCCCAGGAAGGTCCTCGTCCGGAGCCCCAGCCACCAGGAACGGCGGCCGTGGCGATCCTCCGCGACCTGATCCGGGCCGGCCGAGAAGCTGGCCTCATAGGCCGGAGCGCTGCTGTCCACCGGAGCCAGGCCCAGGCCGGCTGAGGCGACCCACAGATCGACTGTGTAGCCGAGATGCTGAGCTCGCGACTCGAGGTCGAGTGCGGACTGCCACATCGGGCCGCCGTACAGACCGCGCAGGGGGACGCGATCGGTCGCTGGCTGGCTGTCGAGTCGCTCGACCCACGTGTGCACCCTGCCCGGACCATCGTTCAGGTGCCGGACCATGGTGTCGTCCGCGGCAGCCACCCGTTTCGTGGCCGTGCAGGAGACGACGATTGTGAGGCGCCCCTTGGCTCGCGTCCCGCACAGTTGCTGCACACGGGCAATCTAGACCGAGCTGCAGTTGCGGTGCGCATGAGGCACCCTGCTGGCGTGTCAACTGCAGCGGCCTGCATGCTGTCCGCCTAGGGTCGCTGCGACCAAGGAGGTGAGCATGAGCAAGCCGGCGGTGGTCCTGCTCAGCGGAGGACTCGACTCGACGACGGTCCTGGCGATCGCCAGGGACCGAGGCTTCGAGCCGTTCGCGTTGAGCTTCGACTACGGGCAGAAGCACGAGGTGGAACTGGCATCGGCTCGCGCCGTCGCAGCCGCGATGGGCGTGAAACGGCACGAGGTGCTCCACGTCGGGCTGAGCGCCTTCGGTGGGAGTTCTTTGACAGACGACGCGATGGAGGTGCCGATCGGCCGAACGCACGACGACATCGGCGAGGGCATCCCGTCGACCTACGTGCCTGCCCGCAACACGGTCTTTCTCGCCTGTGCCCTGGGTTATGCCGAGGTGCTGGGCGCCGAGGACATCTTCATCGGCGTCAACGCCCTCGACTACAGCGGCTACCCGGACTGCAGGCCTGAGTTCATCGAGGCCTTCGAGCGTCTGGCCAACCTGGCCACCGCCGCCGCGGTCGAGGGGCGCCAGCACATCTCCGTGCACGCACCCCTGATGACCATGACCAAGGCGGACATCGTCCGGGAGGGCACCCGGCTGGGTGTCGACTACTCCATGACGGTCAGTTGCTACCGAGCCGATGAACGCGGGTCCTGCGGCGAGTGCGACTCCTGCACCCTGCGCCTGCGCGGCTTCGCCGAAGCCGGCCTGGTGGACCCCACGCCGTACTGGCCCCGATGAAGACGTACTTCATCAAAGAGATCTTCTACACGCTGCAAGGAGAGGGCGCGCACGCGGGACGTCCCGCCGTCTTCTGCCGCTTCTCCCGCTGCAACCTGTGGACCGGTCTGGAGCGGGACAGGCACCGGGCCGTGTGCCAGTTCTGTGACACCGACTTCGTCGGCGTTGATGGCGAAGGCGGGGGCAAATACGTCAGCGCGGACGCACTGGCGGACGCGGTCGCCCGACGGTGGCCCGGCGGTGGGCGCCCCTTCGTCGTCTGCACCGGTGGCGAACCGCTCCTGCAACTCGACGAGGCTGCCGTCGACGCGCTGCACGACCGCGGCTTCGAGATCGCCGTGGAGACCAACGGCACGCAGCGCCCTCCCCGGGGGCTCGACTGGATTTGTGTCAGCCCCAAGGCAGGCGCTGACCTGGTCGTCACGAGCGGTGACGAGCTGAAACTGGTCTTTCCCCAGCCCCGGGCGCTACCCGAGACCTTCGAGTCGCTCGACTTCCGCTCGTTCCGTCTGCAACCGCTTGATGACCAGCGCGTCGAGGAGAACACCGCCCGAGCGGTCGCCTACTGCCTGAGCAACCCCCAGTGGTCCCTGAGCCTGCAGACCCACAAGTACTTGAGGATCCCATGACCGAGTTGTGGCGCACCTTCTCCTTCGATGCCGCGCACTACCTGCCCAAGGTCCCGGCCGGCCACAAGTGCGGCAACATGCACGGGCACACCTACACGGTCGAGATCCGTCTCCGCGGGGAAGTCGATCCCGTTGCGGGCTGGGTCCGCGACTTCGGGGACATCAAAGAGGCGTTCCGTCCCCTCGAGGCGGAGCTCGATCACAAGGTGCTCAACGACGTCCCCGGGCTGGACAACCCAACGAGTGAGTTGCTCGCTCAATGGCTCTGGGAGCATCTGATCGATGTCCTGCCCGACCTGTACAGCGTCAGTGTGAGCGAGACGGCGAACTCCGGCGTGGTCTACCAGGGAGCGACCTCGGTCTAGGCCGAGCCGCTGGGAGCGAGTCGCTCGCTCCGTCGTTCACCGCCCGCCGCGGTACGTCCGGCAACCGCAACGGCGCGCCGGGCGATCTCCACGACGACCAGGATGCTCGCCGTCACGTAGACGGCCTTGACCAGGACCTGGCCCCCGACATTGGTCATGGTCAGAGGGATGCCGGCCAGGGGCAGGAAGACGCAGGTGTCGACGACTGCTCCAACGGCGTTGGAGGCAATGAGCGCCCGGCGCCAGCCAGACCGTCGCAGGCGACGCCAGACGAACAGGTCGGTCAACTCCCCGAGTGCAAACGCTGCGGCTGACGCGCCCGCGATGCCAGGGCCGGCGAGCAGCGCGGACAGGATGACGCCCAGGGCGATGGTGGGCAGGACCCAGGTGAACCCGCCGAGTCGGTCCAGGCCGTCGCGCAGCCCGAGAGCAAGGCCGGCCGCATAGGTGCCGGCGGGCACCATCAGGCCGAACCCTGCAGGGATGACGCCGAAGGTGGACACGAGCCAGTTGGCGCCGACGACGGTACTCAACAGTCCCAGTGCCAGGACCGCGCTGAGAAATCGGCGATTCAAGGGCGAAGCGGCGGCGCTCATGCCTGGAGGCTCTCACCCGCCTCTGACGGCCGAGGGCAGGACGTCCCGTTATCCCCGTAACAGCAGTGGGGAACAGGTCGCGGTCCGCTCTGTTGCAAGGACGATCCAACCTTCAAGCGACCCTCGCGGCGTGGAAGACGTCGGCCGGCAGGGCGTAGTCGAGTCGCCAGAGGATGCGCATCGGGCGCTCGCCGGTGTGGGACACGTAGGACATCGGCCCGGCGTAGAGGTAGGGCGGCGTGCCGAGCGTGCCGTCCGCCGTCTTCGACTCGCGAACGAACAGATGCACGGACGTGCCCAGTTGCTGGTGGTTGACGTAGCGCTGCCCCGTCGTCGACCGCTCGGCCGTCGCGTTCTGCGACTCCCACTGGAACAGCGTCGGCGTGATGGCGTGGTCGGCGTACATCGTGGTAGGGGAGAAGTGCGCCTCCGTTTTCTGCAGGGTCACAAAGAAGACGTCCGCTTGGTCCCCGGGCACCCACTTCACGCCCGAGCCCCATGTGCCGTTGAGGTCCTCGAGTCCGAAGGCTGCCAGTGCCTCGTCGCGGCTGTAACGCGCATGGACGTGCAGCGGGCGATCGCCGGCCTCGGTGAGCGGTCGGGCCACCCGGTGGATGCGCCCGTGCAGCACGCCGCTGAGCTCAACCAGCTCCTCGATGCGGCCCTGGTTGACCAGCAGTCGTGCCAGCGACTCCTCGATGCTGCTGAACGGCGTCCGCGAGCCGAACAGCGAGAAGTGCATCATCGCGGCCAGCCGCCTCAGCCGAGCCCGGCTGTGCGCGCCCGCATCGGATTGGTGCAACGACTGGAAAAAGCGCAGCCGCTCCAGGTCGTCGAGGTGCAGCATCCGGCCGAGCGCGGCACCCAGGGCAGCGTCGTCCGGGCCAGGTACGTCGTCGACCCAGCCGGCGGCGCGCTGCAGGTCCAGCCAGCTGCGACCGTTGCCGCGGTAGAGGTCCTCGAGTTCAACGCCCGTCTCCTCGAGGAAGTCGGCCAGCGACGGCGACTGCTCGCGCTTTGCCTCGTTGACCAGCCCCTTCCACGACACGCTCAGCGACTGCTTGATGTTGTCGAGGACGATCCGCTGCGCCACGCGGTCGAGCTCGATGTGACAGCCGGCAGGGAGGGTGGGGAAGCCCTGCTCAACGTCCCGCTGCACGCCTCGCCGCGAGCTGCCGGTCAGCGCGCGGAAGCGCAGGTCGAAGCGGAACTCCTTGTGCTGGGCGCCGATGAAGTCGAGGACCGTCAGACAGGCCTTGTCCTCGGCCAGCCGCAGACCGCGACCCAGCTGCTGGAGGAACACGGTCGCGCTCTCCGTGGGCCGGAGGAACAACACGGTGTCGACGGTCGGGATGTCGAGGCCTTCGTTGAACAGGTCGACGGCGAAGAGGACGTTGACCGTCCGGTCGCGCAAAGCGGCCAGCGCCGCCGCCCGCTCCTCGCGAGTCGACGTCGACGTCACCGCGCGGCTCGGGATGCCGGCGCGGGTGAACCGGTCGGCCATGTACTGCGCGTGCTGGACGCTCACGCAGAAGCCCAGCGCTCGCATCCGGCCGGGGTCCTCGATCTTGTCCTTCACCGCCTGCAGGACGAGCCGGACACGGTGGTCGTCGCCGGTGTAGACATTGGTCAGCTCGGTGGTGTCGTACCCGCGGCCGCGCTTCCACCGCAACTGGTCGAGTGCGACGTCGTCGTGGATGCCGAAGTACTGGAACGGAGCCAGGAGGTTCTGCTCGAGCGCCTCCCACAGCCGCAGCTCAACGGCGGTGCGTCCGTCGAACCAGGTGCGCACGTCGGCGCCGTCGGCTCGCTCGGGCGTCGCCGTCAGACCGAGCAGGACGGTCGGCTTGAGGTGCTCGAGCAGCCGCCGGTAAGTGCTCGCCTCGGCGTGGTGGAACTCGTCGACGATGACGACGTCGAAGTGCGCGGGGTCGAGCTCGTCGAGGTCGAGCTGGTTGAGCGACTGCACGGAGCCGAAGACGTGCCGCCACTCGCGGGGCCGCTGGCCGCCGACGAACAGCTCGCCGAAGTCGCCCTGGCGGAGGACGTGGCGGAACGTCGACAGGCTCTGGGTCAGCAGCTCCTCGCGATGGGCGACGAACAGCAGGCGGTCGACCATGCCGCTCTCACGGAGCCGCCGGTAGTCCAGCGCGGAGACGACCGTCTTGCCGGTGCCGGTTGCCATCACGACGAGGTTGCGCCAGCGGTTGTGGACGGTCCGTTCGGCGTCGAGCGCCTCGAGGATCTCGCGCTGGTAGCCGAAGGGGCGGACGTCGAGCGTGGTGATCTCGATGGGCAGGTCGGACGGGCCGCCGCGCTCCGCCGCCAGCGCTGCGCGGAGGCGGTCGCCATCGCGGTGCGGCTCGTAGGTCTCGAACGACGGGTCGAGCCAGTAGCTGTCGAAGGTCTCAGCGAACGTGGTGAGCAGGTGCGCCTGCTCGACGTTGGACAGCCGCACGTTCCACTCAAGACCGTCGGTCAGAGCGGTGCGGGACAGGTTCGACGAGCCGACGTACGCCGTCGACAGGCCGGTGGCGCGACGGAACAGCCAGGCCTTGGCGTGCAGCCGCGTCGTCCGGGTCTCGTAGGAGACCTTCACCTCGGCACCCTGCTCGACCAGGCGATCGAGAGCGCGCTGGTCGGTGGCGCCCATGTACGTGGTGGTGATGACGCGCAACCGGCCGCCGCGCTCGCGCAGCTCGGTCAGCTGCTTCTCGATGACCCGCAGGCCCTGCCACTTGATGAAGGCGCACAGCAGGTCGACGGAGTCCGCGGAAGCAAGCTCGCGGGCGACTTCGAAGCCGATGCGCGGCTGGCCGCGGCCGTTGACGAGCAGGGCACTGGTGGACATCGGGACGGCCGGCCGCCCTGGGAAGGTCGCCGGGCCCGGCGTGGGGGAGGGCTGGGCGATGGCGAGCAGTGTGCGCGGCGGCTCGACGACGGCGTCCTCGGGAGCGGCCGCGTCCGGCGCCAGTGCGGTGATGGCCTTGACCATGTCGTTGGCCAGTGCGACCTGTCGGCTGACCGCGGTCCGGTCACTGCCGCCGGCGTTCCGCAGGGCTCGGGAGGCCAATTCGGCGATGTGCCGGGTCAGCGTCTCGTGCGCGTCGACCGGGTCGAGCTCGCCAAGGAAGACGAGGTCGGCGTCCGTGTCGGCCAATCGACCGTTCAGTGCCTCCGTCAGCAGGTGTTCGTAGACCCCGGGTGTCAGATCTCCCACGGACGGACCGTAACTGGAACGCCACCGCGAGCTAACGGTGCCACTCGCAAGAAGCGCGCACAGCAGCCGGGGAACCGCGCGGCCACACCGGATGGTGCCGGCATGCCACGGTGGTCCTTCTTGGGTTGCCGTCGCTTTGCGTCAGGCCCTCCCGAACGGATGACCACGCCGTGTGTCGGCTTCATGTGGCCGGTCACTCGTCGATGTCCTCGGAAGGCGAGGACTGAGGACAGGAGAGCGGTGTGGTCACCGAGGTGCAGACGAGCGAGGGCTTCGACTTCCTGGGGCGGCTGAGAAGCGTCGCAGTCACAGCGGGGGAGCGGGTCGCGGACACGGAGGTGGGCAAGAAGCTCGCACCCGTCTTCGAGCAGGGCAAGAAGACCACGTCCGAGGCGCTCAAGGTCGCGGCCCATGTTGGCGGACAGGTACACGAGTTCGCCACGCAGGACGAGTTGTGGAAGGAGCAGCGCGCCCTCCTCGAGCAGATGCTCGAGGTGCTCACGCTGCAGCAGGGCCTCATCGAGGACCTCCGCGCGCGCGTCGCCGTCCTCGAGGGCGCCGAGTGATCCCGCTGGCCGAGCGACTGGATGCGCTGAAGGAGCGACTGGAGCGCCTGGGGGCAACGGCGCTTCCCTGGGACGTCGTCAGTCGCAGGGTGGCTGACCTGCGGAGGATCCCGCCGGAGACGTGGGCCACGGCCGGACTGGCGGTCGACGGCTACCTGGCCGCGGCTGAGGACGAGTGGCCACCGGAGATCGTCGAGGCGCTGGAGCGGCTCGGGTGGGCAGAGAACTGGAACCCCCGCGCGTTGGGCTTCCTCGTCGCTCCCGTGGACAGCGCCTCGGCTGGCGGATTCGTGAACGGTGTCAAGGGGACGTTGTTCGAGGACGTCGTGGAGCACCGGGCCGAAGCCGGGGTGCTAGATCTACCGGAGGGCGCTGACGGTCTCGCGCTCGCCGAGAAGCTCAACCAGCCAGGGTGGGACGCCGAACTGCTCCGGGACGACGAGGTCGTCGGCGTCGTGCAGATGAAGGCCACTGGATCCGTCGACTACCTGGCGGAGCACTTCGACAGGTATCCCGACATCGGCCACGTCATCGCGACCAGCGAGGTTGCGGAGGCGGCGGCTGCGCGAGGGATGGACGTCATCGACGCGGGGGTCCAGAACGCCGACTTGACCGCGACGCTGCAGCAGGCGGCCGGGTCCCTCGACGCGGGAAGCCTCGTGCGCGAGTGGCTCCCGGCCACCGGGCTCAGCATCGTTGCCCTACGCGCCCTCCAGGCGCAACGTGGCGGCGCCTCCGTCAACGAGATCAAGTCCATCCTCGCTGAGGAGGGCGTCACGCTCGTGGCTGCACACGCCGCCGGACTGGCCGTCGAGACGGCCACTGGGGTCGTGATCCTCCGCCCGGTGACGAGTGTGGGTGTCCGCCTGGCCCGCCGCCGCTACCTCATCCAGAAGGAGGCGCGAGAGGACCTGGCTCGCCAACGCACGCTGGCCAAGGCGCTCGCCGAGCGCGCTCATGCGTGTTAGGTGGCGTCATCGCCATTCAGATGTGCCCTGTGGGTTCCTCGCGTCTTCGTCGTCCATGGTGCTGAAGTCCTCGGGCGGAGAGTGATCAGTCGGTCCGCTGAGCTGTGCTCCCGGAGTTCGAGCCGTAGTGGCTCCCACTGGTGTGTCGATGACGGTTGTTGAAGCGGCACGGACTCTCGATGCGGGTAAGACGCCAGCGGACGTCGGTGCTCTCTCTGTGGGTCCCCTGGCCCGGGGGTTTGGTCAGGTCACTCATGCAACGTCCGCCGAGTAGCGGGCGACGTACTCGTCCGAGGTGACCGCCGGGTCACAGAAGACGGCCGGGTTCAGATGCTGGAACCGGTCGGGCCGGCGCAGCAGCCGCGTCCAGACCTCGTCGACGGTCGTGCCTGCCTGGCGGTGGCCGTCCCGGGTGAGGCTGGCTTGGTAGGCGCTGTTGGCCGGTGGCAGGACGTGCACGACCCGTACCGCCGAGGCGCCCAGCTCCCCGCGCGCCTCGAGTCCGTGCGCGAGGAGCTGCTGGCGCATCAGCTGGTAGAAGGGCTCCGCCAGCATGTCCTCGAACGGGACGACGTCGGTGCGCAGCGGACCGTCGTCCGCCGCCCACAGGTGGTGGTAGCGCTGCCGCCGCACGGCGTCCTTCACCGGGTCAGCCGGGCGCCCGCGCCGGTAGTCCTCGGTGTACTTCCACTCGACGAGCGCCAGCTCGGTCTCGCCCTCGGACGTCCGGTACAGGAAGGCCGCGTCGACACTGGTGTTCTGCGCACCGCGGGTGCGGTTGCCGCCCCGCGCCTCGCCCAGGACGTCGGCCGAGCCGATGAACTCGAACGTCAGGTGACGTCCCGGCTCGATGGGCAGCACCTCCCCGATGTCGAGGACCCTGCCGAACGCCTTTTGCAGTCGAGCGGGGTCGCGGACCATACGGGCCAGCGCGTTGACGCACTGCACCTGCGAGGACAGCAGGTGGTTGCCGGGCCCGCCGCCGTGGCCCCGGTGCCACGGGATGCCCAGCTCGGCGAAGAGGGACAGCGCCTCCTCGCGGACGTCGGGCAGCAGGTTGGCCGCGGCGTGCTCGACCGGCAGGCAGAAGTTCAGCGGAACGGACGACGGGCCGCCCCAGTACGGCGCCGGGCGACGAGCGTCATCCGGCAGCGCGGCGGTCCGCTCCTTCCAGCGGACGGCGGTGGCGCGGCAGGCGGTGCGGAAGGCGTTGTCACCCGTCCTGGCGGGCTCCGTCCACTCGGCGGGCACGGTGCGCTCGGCGGGGGACACCACGGACGGGCTCACGTCCGGGCCGAACCAGTCGGTCACGGCCTGCACCGACCAGGCGACGTCGTCGGCGAGAGCGGCCAGCAGGGCGGCGCTGTACCGGGACAGGGCGACCTGGCCATCCGCGTCGGCACCGACGACCAGGTCGAGGACCAGGCGGGCCGCCGGTGAGGCCCCGAGCCGGTCCGCGAGCACGTCGCGGTAGGCGTGCGCCCAGGTGAGGTAGTCGAGGCCCTGGAGCACGAGAAGGGCGTCGTCGTTGCTGGCCAGCTTGGTCTCGACGACGCGCAGGTCACCGTGACCGTCGAGCCCCAGCAGGTCGACGTACCCGCGGCTCCACCGTGCAGGAGTGTCGCGCGGACGCCAGGCCGGCACCTCGCGGAGCGCCGGCTGCTCGATGCCGACGAGGTGGGGACTGCGTCGCAGGACCGCCTGCAGCCAGTGCTCGTCGGGACGGTGCAGCGACCCCTCGCCCGGCTGGAGGCGCCGGACGATCCCCGCCTCCACCGCACCCCGCACCTCCGCGAGCTGCTCGTCGGTGAGCCGGGTGCCGTGGTCGAGTTCCAGGGCGAGGGGTGCGCGGTCGTCGGTGCTGCCGTGGATGCCGGCCAGGACACGCAGCCCACCCCGCCGACCGCGGACGGACAGCACCCGCTGTCCTGAGCAGTGCCACGCGCGCTCGTTCTGCCGGTGTGCGGAGTCCAGCCGGGGGTCCCGGGTCGCCCAGTCGACGAGCAGGCCGACAGCACCCGCACGGGCGCCGAGGTGCAGGGCGGTCGATGCGGCGGCGAAGTCCGTGCGGACGTCGCCGTCCTCCAGGCGCGCGCCGAGGGCGGCGACGGCTGCCGTCCGGTCGAGCACGGGTGCCGGCCGGACGGTGGCCCCGTCGTGCAGCCACAGCTCGGGACGGCGCGCGTCGGTGAACCACGGGATGCGCTGTGCAGTGGCCGTGCAGTGGCCGTGGGGAAGGGCCAGGACGAGCCGGCGGTCGCCGGCCCAGGTCATGCCGTACGCCAGCGCCAGCTGGGCGGCGTCGCCCTCCTGCGGTCCGGCGACGACGAGGAAGCGGGTCTCGTCGGCGAAGTAGGCGAACCGGTCCGACCGGCCGTCGGATGAGCGCTCTGGGATGCCCATGGCCGCCGCGATGGTGGGCGCGACCTCCCGGTTGAAGGAGGTGCGTTCGAGGTCGCCACGCGTCACGGTCGGTTCCTCACAAGGTGCGGTCTGGGGCCGACGAACTGCCGGAATGTAGGTGGTCCGGCCCTGCGCCGTCGTCCTCCAATGGGGTGTCCGGGGCGCGACTTCGCAGCGGGACGGATGGGACGCGCGGGTGCTCACGAGGTGCCCGGGTGCTGACGTCTGGACTCGATGCACCACCTGCTAGACCGGCGCTGTGCGGACCACTTCGCCGCTGGGCGGACGAGGAATGCGCCGTCGCCGATCAATTAGCCAGTGCTGCTGGAGCGGATCCGAGAGTTCCTCCCGACATCCGAGCGGGGTGTGAGTGGGCGCGGGTGCTCGCGCAGTTGGAGAGCAGGGTGCGCGCAAGCGTTGACCGCCCCCGCTTGCGGACGAGGTCACGAGCAACGGCACATCGCAAGGACGCTGAGCCGCATACCGCAGGACGGGCACAACGGGGTCTCGTGGAGCGTCCGACTCGTCTGAGCGCCCGCGTTGACCTTGATCACCATGGCCGGCTTCGTGCCCTTGGTGGCACGTCCGTCCCGTGAGGGCAAGCGCCAGCGGCGAGTCAGCACCTCGGCGACCTGGGCCTTGGTCACGTCGATCCCATGCGCGCGCAAGAGTGCGGCGAGTCTCTTGTGACCCATCTGCGGGTTGGCGTGCGCGACACGGCGGATCTCTGAAGCGACCTTTCGAGGAACCGGCTTCGTCTTCGGCGCGGGGCCTCTGGCGCTGGCTATTGGCAACGGCCTCTTGAGAATGGCCGCGACCTGTGGCGGGCTGACCGGAGTGCCCGCCCTCGTGAGGGAGGCCGCCAGGCTCCTGACGTCGGCTCGTGGGTTCAGGCGGGCGGCCGCGAGGATCTTCTTGCGCACGGACTTCGGGACCGAAGTCGCGGCTTGTAGAGCCGACGCTGTGCCGCTGTTGCGAGCGGGGGTCTCGGCGGCTGCCCTGTGGCCGCCGGTTCCCGACCGTGACATCCGTGTTGTCTTCTTGCCGGTCAGCCCAGCATCACGCCGAGCCGACCGGGTGGTCGACAGTTCTGCCGCCTGCAGGTCCCAGGGTGCCTGCCGCTCGACGACTTCGTCGTCCGGCGCATCATCCGGCAGCTCGCGTGCGTGGTCCGCGAACCAATCCCCGATCGACCTGGCCACCTGACCTCCTGTGAGTGCTGGGAAGTCGAAGTGATCACACGACTACGACAGGGCCAACAGCTCAGGGAGCCCGCCGTCGGAGGATCACCCGAGGGGGTGACGGCAGATCCGGAGTCGCCGCTCAAGGCATCTCAGCTGGGACGGCGAACCGCTCGACCGCCGCTGCGGCGAGCAGCTCATCCACGGCGCGGTGCAGGGCGTCGGCGATCGAGCTGCCCGGCAGTCGCTCGGCGACCGCCCGCTCCACGCTCGTGTAGTACCAGAGCAGCTCGTCCCGGCTCGCGTTGAACGTCGACCAGAAGTCCTGCCCGTACCGGCGCACGTCGGCGGCGATGCACAGCCCGTTGTGCGCCTTGTCCGCCGCCGTCACCAGGAGTGCGTCGAGCGGCTTGTGGGCGAGGCCGGCCACGTACGGGATCTTGCGTTCGGCCCACGTCCCGTTCCGGTTGCCATTGGCGTCCAGGCCGTCCGAGCAGGCGTACACGATGTCGGCGACGGCGCCCCCGAACCGCGACCGGATCTCGGCCAGCACCTCGCCGCCGGTACCCGGCCGCGCGTCCTCGACCGCGTCGTGCAGCAGCGCGGCGATCGCCTGGTCCTCGCTGCCGCCGTGCTCCATCACCAGCGCGCTGACGCTCAGCAGGTGCGTCATGTACGGCACCCGCGAGCCCTTGCGCAGCTGTTCCCGGTGGTGCCGGGAGGCGAACAGCAACGCCTCGTCGAAACGCTCGCTCAACGGCCCGCTGCCCAGCTGCCGCCGGTCCTCCAAAGTTGCAGTCACGCGTTCTCCTTCTCTCTCAGCACGGCGGCGATCGCGTCGACGTTCGCCGGCACGGTGGTCCGCCGGGACGCCGCACGGATGGCGGCGTCGTGCGCGTACACGTCGTCGCCCTTGGCGCCCCAGTCGGGGTCGAGTGCCCAGTAGCGGACGACCTCGACCTGGTTCGAGCCCGATGAACGGGTCACGGTCGCCCAGTTCTCGCCGCCGAGCCGCAACTCCAGCTCCTCGGAACCGGCCGACCGGGTCAGCGAGCTGTGCACCACGCCGGGGACGGCACCCAGGGCGGCGAGCAGCAGTTCGTCCGCCCCGACGCGACCTCCGCTCGCGCCGATCCAGCGCAGCCGGACGTGCGTCGTCTCGCCGCGCTGCTCCTGCGACACGACCTTGTAGCGGCCGCCAGTCACCAGCTCCTGCTCCTCTGCCTTGAGGTCGGATGCGATCCACGCCGGCACGGCCGGGAACGCCCCGACCAGCTCGAAGAGGAAGCGGGTGCCGAAGCTGTCGGCCACTTCTCGACTCAGCGAGACGCCCCAGAGCGGCATCTCGAGCCGCCCGGTGCGCAGCTCCCGCTCGATCTGGGGGTCCTCGTCCGACTTGGACGTGATCCCCCGCCCGGCGAAGGTCCGCAGTGGCAGGCCGACCTGCACGTTCCACCCGTCGGCGTCCAGGTGCGGCGCCGCGTTGACCGCCCGCAGCAGGGCAATGCCGGCGTCGAGCGTCTCGCGCTGGGACCGGGCGGCGGTCTCGTAGCCGGTGATGAACTCGGCGCGGAAGTAGTGGTGGATGCCGGTCAGTACCCGCGCCGCACCGCGGATCGGCGAGGACCCTCCGTTCTGTCCGCCCTGCCACAGGGCGCATGCCTCCGCCAGGTCCTCGGCCGAGACCACGGGTTGCCCGCTCGGACGGGCCCGCTCCGCCGCCCGTGCCTGCTTCTCCCGCAGCCGGTCGACAGCCTGCTCGGCCTCGTCGACGACGAGGTCGACGGCCTCGGCCGGAGTCGCCGCCGTCCCCACCGTCCTCGACTTCAAGTCGAGCGTGAAGCCGTCGTCCGGGGTCGGGAGCTCGACCGTGCCGTCGGAACGGAGCCGGATGAACTGCGTGAAGTAGGTCAGCGGGTTGCGGCTGCTGATTGTCACGTACATGTCCTCGCCGAGTTCGACTCGGACCGCGACGTCCTCGTCGTCGTGCTTCTCCACGCGGGCGAGCACCTGCTGCCGGACGATCTCCAGATCCACGGGTCTCCTTTCGCGCCGGGGGAGACGGGCCCCCACCCCGGCGGTCGTCTCAGTGCTGTGCGTACGGGGCCGGCGCGGAGCCCGGCATCGGCAGCCCGCCGACCTGCTGCACCGGAATGGCCGGGCGGACGTCGGTCAGCGGCAGCGGGGTGCGGCTGCGGTCGGAGTCGGTGTGCTCCCACTTCCACTCGGCGATCCGCGGGCCGACCCAGAACAGGTAGATGCCGAGCGTGATGAAGCTCAGCAGCAGCCACTTGATCCAGTTGCCGAACAGCCCGACGGCCGAGCCGGTGAAGACCAGCGGGAAGCCGTCGATGTAGCTGTGCTTGGCCCGCCACCGCTCCTTGAGGACCAGCGCGAACGGGGAGCAGACGCCGAAGGTGCAGACGGTGATGAGGACGCCGAGGAGAGCGGTCCCCACGTAGGTGGCCGCGCCGCCGTCGAAGCGGAACCTGCCGGACCTGGACATGACGTACTCCCGTGGAGAGACGGTGATGGACCCACGTCCATCGGCAGGGCCCCGACTCAGCGGAACCGGCTCGTCCCGATCGCACCGTCGACGTCATCGGGCTCCCGCGAGTCGGTCAGACGCGGTCTGGTCGGTCACCACGGCCACTCCCTTCAATTAGCTCATCCCTGCGCCAACCCAAGGTTAGACGGATTCTGCGCTAATGTCCACTCCGTGTACCGCGACAGTTCGGGCAAGCGCCTCGTCGACTACCCGCGGCCGTCGGTCGCCGTCGACACCGCTGTCCTGACCGTCCCGGACGCCGACCCGCAGCTCTCGGTGCTCCTCGTCCGCCGGGCGGATGAGTCGCGCACGGAGGAGTGGGCGCTGCCCGGCACGTTCCTGCACGAGAGGGAGACCCTCGCCGGCGCCGTCCAGCGGTCCCTGCGGGAGAAGGTCGGCCTGACACCGGAGGTCGCTCCGCGCCAACTGCACGTCTTCGACGACCCGGACCGTGACGACCGCGGTTGGGTGCTGTCCGTTGCCCACGTCGCCGCGCTCCCCTGGCGAGCGGTCGCACCGGTGCTCGGGGCGCGGCCCGAAGGTGTGGCCGCGCGGCCGGTCGACGAGGTGCGTGGGTTGCTGTTCGACCACGACGAGATCGTCCGGCGGGCCGCGGCCGACATGCGGGCCGCCTACCGGGAACGACCAGACCCGGACCGGTTGCTCGACGAGCCGTTCACGATGCGCGAGCTGTTCCGCCTGCACGACGCCGTCGCCGGTGGGCTCGGCTACTCGGCCGACACCTTTCGCCGGGCGATGCTGCCGATGCTCGAGGAGACGCAGCGGAGGTCGGCGGGGACGGTCGGCAAGCCGGCCCAGCTCTACCGCCGGACGTCCGTATCGGCCGGCTGACCCGACGGGCATCGGCCGTCCGTCGGCGCCGGGCACTCCTGTCGGTGGCGCGTGCCACCATTCGCGCCCGGCCGTCACGGGAACGGTCAGCGAGACGGGGAGTGGCATGACGGAACCGGTCGGCGTCCAGGTGGGGCGTGTCTGCCCCCGGTGCGGGCGGGAGGACTCGGTCCCGCTGCGTTGGGGTCTGCCCGCGGTCGAGGATCTCCGGCTCGCCGAGCGCGGCCTGGTCGCGCTCGGCGGCTGCCTGGTGCCGGGGGAGGAGCCGGTTCTCTCCTGCCGCTCGTGCGGGCTCGAGTGGGGGCGCGAGGGTGACCCGACCGCTGATGAGCAGGCGTTGGCGGATCTGCTGGGCGTCCGGCACGCCGACGTCGTCCGCGCCCTCGGTACCGGGTGGCGACGGGAGAACCCCCGCCGTCGACGACGGGTTGGAGTGGTTAGTCAGCGGTGAGCCGGCGCAGGTCGCCGTCGGCGTCGACGACCTCGGGTTCGTGCTGGCCCGCCCGCTGACCTCGTGGGGCGAGGAACGCGCAGATCTCCAGCCGACGGATGGGGGCCGGTTCGGCCGGGACGACCTGCTGTGGTCGCCCGAGGTCATCGCCGAGGTGGCGGAGGCCATCGCCGCGCGCCGGCGCCGGTCGTTCCGCTGGTGCCGCACCTGCCGCCGCGCGCACGCACCCGAGTCGTTCGTCGGTGCCGCGAGTGCCTGTCGACCGTGTGCATCGGCCTTCTTCGACATCGAGGCATGACACCGTTGGTCCTCCGCCTCACGAAATCGACGGAGGGCTGGAGAGGGGCATGGAGTTCGTCGTGGACGGTGCACGTCACACCTTCGACGCCGCCACGGTGCGGTCGGCTCTCCGCGGCATGAGTCCCGACGACGTGTTCGAACACCGGGTGGACGTCGACGGCGTGCGCCGGCCGCCGAAACGGCTGTTCCCCTGGCGACCGGCCTCGACCGCGTCGCGTTCACCTCGTACACCGCGCTGCGGCAACTCCGGCGTCTCACGACGGGCGCCCTGGGCACCTCGCGCCGGCGGAAGCTGGGTCTGCCCGGCGCACCCGTCAGGACGGCGACGTCACGAGGAGACCCACCTCGGTCGCCGCGGCGGCCAGCTCGGAGTCGTAGGTGACGAAGTCGGTCAGCTCCGATCCGAAGGGCTCGGCCGTGGCCAGGTGGAGGGCGTCCAGCGAACCGAGCTCGCGGAGCCGGTAGCCCTTCGCTCTGGCCAGGACCGCACGGCTGAGGTCGAGGACGTAGAGGCCGCGCAGCGCCTGCCCTGCCACGTACGGCACCCGCTGGTGGTCCAGGCCGGCACGCAGCAGCGTGCGGCTGATCTCCAGCTCGGCCAGCTCGCTCGTCGCCAACTCGGTGCCGGAGGGAAGCCGGCCGCGCCAGCTCCGCAGGGCCTCCGACTCGGCCTCGCGCTTGATGAACTTCACCAACGCGCTGGTGTCGAAGTAGATCAACGTCCGCGCTCGCGGCGCCGGTCGGCGACCACCAGCTCCGTCAGGCTGTCGAGCTCGGGAGCGAGGTCGGGGATCAACTCCGGCATTCCCTGGTCGACCGGTGCGGTCGCCTCCCCGGAGGCCACGAGGTCGTGCAGCGAGCCCGGGCGCTCGACCTCGGGCACCATGCGCAGGATCGGGCGGCCGCGATCGGTCACGACGACGGTGACGCCGGCCCGGACCCGCGCCACCACCCTAGACGGGTTCTGGTTCAGCTCCCGCAGGCCGATCGTCTCCATGCCGAAAATGTACCTACATGACCTAGGTACCTCAACAGGAGTGCGGCCGGAAGCCGTTCCCGCGCGCGGCCGGCGGTGTCGCCAGGTCGGCGAGTCGGCTCCCGGCCGCCTGCTGGGGTTCCAGGCGTCCGGCTGCTTCGCGGATGGTGGTGCCGCGTCCGGTGGGCCCTGCCGATACAGGAAGGGCAACGCCTCCCGAGTCAGGAGCCCCGACGTGCCCAGGTCCACCGCGCCCCGGTCCCGCTCCGGGCCGAGCAAGGGCACTCGTACCGCGAAGGGCACCCGAGTCAAGGGAGGAAAGGCGGCGAAGGGCCGCCGGTCGAGGTCCGGGCGCGTCTTCCGAGTGGCCTTGCTCGTGGTGCTGGTGACCGCCGGCGTGGTCGCGTGGCCGGCGGCGGAGAAGCACCTGTCCGCCTTGCCGTTCCTGGACTCGGTCATCGCCGCGCTGACGCCGTCCGCACCCGCCTGGCCGCTGACAGGAGTCCCGGCCGACGCGATCGGCGACCGTCCGGCGCTCGCGGTGAAGATCGAGAACTCCGTCGACGCCCGCCCGCAAACTGGCCTGGGCGCCGCGGACGTGGTGTGGGAGCAGGTCGTCGAGGGCGGGATCACCCGGTTCGTCGCCGTCTACCACTCCGACCTCCCACCGGAGATCGGCCCGGTGCGGTCGATCCGGCCGATGGACGCCGCGATCGCCGCGCCGCTGGGCGGTCTGCTCGCTTTCTCCGGTGGCGTGCCGACCTACGTCACCGCCGCCCAGGACGCGGGACTGCAGGCGCTCAGCCAGGACTCCGGAGCCGACGGCTTCCACCGGACGTCGACCCGGGCGGCGCCGCACAACGTGTACGCGGTGCCGCAGACCCTCGTCGACCAGGCCGACGCCGCCCACCGGGCCTCACCCGGCGCCCAGTTCGACCACTCCGCGGCCGGCGAACGACCCACTGCCGTTGCCGGGGGGCGGCCGGTGGCCACCCTGGAGCTCACGCTGTCCGGGGTCAGCCACCCCCGGTGGACCTGGAACGCCGCGGACGGTCGTTGGCTGCGCAGTGAGGGGGGTACCCCGGCGGTCGAGGCGGACGGCCGGCGGATCGGCGCCACCAACGTCGTCGTCCTGCGCGTCGACGTCGTCGCGACCGAGGCCCGCGACCCGGCCGGCAACCCCGTCCCGGAGACCATCCTGACCGGCACCGGCCGGGCGCTCGTCGCCTCCGGCGGACACACGGTCGAGGCCACCTGGTCCAAGCCGGGGGCCGGGGACCGGATGACGCTGACTACAGCGGACGGCGCCGCGGTGACACTCGCGCCCGGCGCCACCTGGGTCGAGCTGGTCCCCGACAGCGGCGGCGCGGTCGCCACCGGATGACCACGGAGACACGCAACGTCGAAGGGGCACCCGGCTGCCTTCGGCTCCTGAATGAGATGGCATGACCACGGAAGACATCACCTCCGTCGCCTCGGACGACCGGATCACCCGGTGCGAGCGCCAGCGGCAGTCCGAGTACCGGGAGCACGTCCTGCGACTGCCGGCCGGGCGTCGCGGTAACCGTGTCCTCGGCAACTACCTCCCGCCCGAGCACTGGCGCCGCAACTTCCTCAGCGAGGAAGCCGCCGACTACGCCGAGAAGCGGGCAGGCCAGGTGCAGGGCGAGGGCGGGCAGCTGGAGGAGACCCGACTGCGCACCAACATGTTGAGCTCCATGCCGGTGGCCTTCAGCGTCTTCGGCCACTTGAGAGCGCATCGGACCGCCGCCGTCCGGCTGCTCAGCGACCTGCTCGACCTCGACGTCGCCGAGCTGGTGCCCGTGCAGGTCGGGTCCCGCGCGATCGACGGCATCGAGTGCGAGTGGGCGCCGGACCGGCGCGAACACCTGGACGACCGCACGGCGTTCGACGCCGTCGTCTCCGCGCGACTCGGCGACGGTCGCGGCCTGCTCGTCGCGGTGGAGACCAAGTACGTCGACAACTTCAGCCGGGACCCGAACCGCGAGCGGACGGACGTCAAGTACCGCGCGCATTGCGAGGACTTCGGTATGGCGGAGGGCGCCTACGACCGGCTCCGGGACCACGCCACCCGGCAGCTGTTGCGCAACGTGCTGCTGACCGAGAGCGTCCGCCGCGGTGGCTCGACCGGCGCCCCGGTGTTCGACGAGGCCGTCACGGTCGTCCTGGCGCGGGACGACGACACCTCGGCGCGGGCAGCGGTGGAGGCGGTGGCAGCCGACCGCGGGAGGATGCGTACCGACGTCCGCTCCATCGGGCACGGGCAGCTCGCGACGGCCGCCGAACGGATTGCCGAGCTGGCCGACTGGGCCGGCCGCTTCCGGCAGCGTTACGTCGGCGGCTGAATCGCCCGAACGTGCGACGCGGCTTCAGCCCCTCTTCGCTGGGCCCGTTGAGATGGGCATGGGCGCAC
The DNA here is from genome assembly GCF_054050015.1 of Geodermatophilus sp. SYSU D01176. Lineage (NCBI taxonomy): Bacteria > Bacillati > Actinomycetota > Actinomycetes > Geodermatophilales > Geodermatophilaceae > Geodermatophilus > Geodermatophilus sp. SYSU D01176. The sequence continues at coordinate 81,832 of NZ_JBJGYN010000010.1, forward strand.
TCGTCGCGGAACCGGAGACGGCTGGGTCCAACCCCGGCGACATCGTCGGTGAGGTGTTCCAGAGCGTTGTGGCAGAGGTCCTCCCAACCCCGTGGCTGGTCGGCCTCCTCGCGGTGCTCACACTCGGAGAGCTGGTCCGACTCGGCCGCGCGATGGTCCACGGAGGTCAGAGGCGGGACCCTCGTCGCACCTTCTCCCGGGCCGAGAAGGCCGACCTCATCGAGCGGGCAGGTCATCGATGTGAGCACCACTCGCGGCTGCTCGGTCGGTGCCGGAAGACCGAAGCGCTCCAAGCCGACCACGTCCACCCGCACAGCCGTGGCCGGGCGACCGACGTCGTGAATGGCCAGGCCCTCTGCCAATGGCACAACGAGCGGAAGTCCGCCCGCGTGCCGTGGAACCGGGAGCTCGATCGGCTGGCCCGGCGCCGGGAGAGCTACTTCCCTCCCGGGACGCCGACCGCAGTGGCGCGGTACGGCGCGCCGGCCGGTCAGCCTGTCGAGGTCTGACGCGCCCTGCTGACCGTGCCTCCCCCGCGCACAGCGGATCAGCGAGGACTGGGCAGGTCCTCGAGGTCGAATGCGGCCTGCACAGCCGCGGTGAGGGCGACTTCCTGCTCCGGGAGCAGTCGACCGATTAGCCGGCCGAGCGTCGACATCGACACGGTGACGACGTCGTCGCAGCTCACGACGCTCGGATGGCCCAGGCTGTTGACCGGCCCGACGGGCACCTCTGTGGACAGGCCGCGGATGGTGCTGGTGATCGGCGCGACGGTGATCCGGGAGAGGTGCGGGCGCACGGGTTCGCGGGTCAGCACCAGGACGTCGGGGGGGGGTCTTGTCCAGGCGAGCGAGATGGATCGGACGCATCAGTCGAGCTCGTGGAGCGGCGTCCGGGCGACGTGCTCGGCGAGTTCGTCCAGGTCGTCGTCTTTCGCGGCGGCGGCCAGGATGGCCGCGTCGCGAGCCGCGATCTCGCGACGCCGCTCCCGCTGGAGCGCCTGGGTGACGACGGCGGCGCGGGACGGAGCACGGCCCTCGGACACCAGTCGGTCGATGAACTCCACGAGCTCCTCGGGGAGCCGGACGGCGATCTGCGTGCTCGCCCCGGCTGACGGTACCGCTGCGGGATGCGCGAGGTACCTCGTGGAGATCCAGGATGCTCGGCCAGGCGTCCAGGTCGTGGTCGGCTGCGGCGCCCTCGGCAGCTGCGTTCTGTCCGCGTGCCGGTCGCCCCCGTGCGCGAGGAAGGGCGGCGCAGGGCCGCCGACCTCGTCGTGGTCAGTCGGCGGTGGCGCGCTCGTCCAGCAGCGCGGAGGCGACGAGTGCGTCGTACTCGTCGAGCGGGAGGCCGAGCGTGCGGCGTACGCGCAGCCGGGCCATCAGCAGACCCGCGGCGTCCTCCGCCGCCCGGTCGTCCCCGTCCTCGACGTCGCTCAGTGCCCGTCGTGCACCCATGGTCAGCCAGCGGTGTGCCTCGCGGAGGTCGCCGGTGAGCTCGTGGTTCTCGCCGAGGAACAGGTAGACGTCCCCGTCGACCGGGCGCTCGTGGCGCAGCTCCTCGGCGATCTGACGTGCGGCTTCGACGTCGCCCAGCCTGAGCAGCCCGCCGTGCAGGTAGCAGCGGACGTCGGGTGGCACGTGCTGCCCGGCCGCGACGGCCCGGCGGAACGCGGCCACCGCGGCCTCGAGATCCCCGGCCTCGGTGAGGTGCTCGCCGGCGCTCACCAGCAGGGCGGCGGGGGTGACATCCCGGTCGTCGGGATGGGCCTCCTCCGCCCAGGCGTCGAGCTTCTCGGCGGCGGCACGGTGCTGCTCCGGCGTCCGGGCTCGGGCGTACAGCTGCTCGACGTCCTCGGGGGTGAGCGGTCTGCGCACGCGGTCCAACGTAGGACCGGACCGGCGAGCCACGGAACCGGGGACCCCGAGCCGTGCGGCGCTCGACCACCGCACGGAGCCACGGCCGTGCGACGAGCCGGGACCGGCACTGATCAGGGCCGGGTCGTCAATGACGACGAAGTCGTGCAGGTCCACGAGGTGTCTGTCGATCCAGTCGCCCACAGGGTCTGCACACCAGGTTCAGCTGGCGAGCGCGTCCCCGTGGAACACCTGCTGGCGGTGCCAGAGCACGTGCCGCTCCGCCGGTGGGGGAGTGCCCGGACGTGGCCGCAGCCGCCGCCCGTGCAGGTCGTACAGAGCCCGGCCCTGCGGCGTGCGGGCGGAGAACCGCTGGGACACCACGACGGCGAGGTCGTCGTCCAGCCCGAGCATCCCGCGGTCGAAGAGCTTGTGGTGCAGCGAGCAGAGCGCGAGGCCGTTGTCGAGGTCGTCGGGGTCGCCGAGCTTGAACCAGCGGACGTGCGCCGCCTCGATCCCGACCACCGCCCCGCCGGCAGCACCGTCGAACCCGCAGAAGGCACACTGCCGGTCCCAGGCCTCGATCACGGCCGCCGGCCACGCACTGCTGCGCCGCCGGTCCCGGCGCGGCGCTCCGCCACCCTCCAGCAGCTCCGGGTCCAGGCCGACCGCCACCAGGACGTCGGGTGCGACGGTGCCCGGGAAGTGACTCTCGACCAGACCTCGTGCCCCTTCGTCGAGCAGTTCGGGACGGTCGCGCAACGCCGTCTCGAGCGATGCCTCCAGCCGGCCGGTGACGCCCTCCCTCAGCGGGCCGATCCGGTCCATGGGCACGTCATGGTCGAGCGTCCACACACCGTCGGACCGGAGGTGGGTGAAGGGATACGCGGCGCTCTGCGCGCGGCCGGTCTTCGACGTCGGGCCGAACTCCTCGATCAGGTCGGCCAACCGATCCTCTGCCTCTGACCAGGCCAGACTGCTCGAACCGGTCGTGGCCAGCCGACCCAGCGCGAGCAACACCAGCAGCGGCTTGTGCGGTGAGCGGCGCCCGTCCTGCTGGTGTTGCCGGAGCGAGGCAAGCCGTTCCAGGGCTTGCTGTACACCCCGGGAGCTCGGTGGCACGGCCTCACTGTTCCTCACGGGGCCGTGCCGCCCGGACGGGACACGATGCGCGGGTTGCCGGGAGCGACCGACCGCTCAGGCGCAGAGCAGGTCGAGGGCGGCCTGACCGTTGCGCTGGGCCTCTGGGGGCAGCAGCAGCCATGCCGGGGCCGTCGGGTCTGCCTGGTGCGTGCGTAGATGGAGGAGCCGCGACCGATCGCTCCCTGAGGGGATGCGGTCCTCGAAGGGATCGACGCAGGCCAGCAGCACCGCGGCGTCGGTCAGGTGGCGCTCACGGTCACGGGTGTCCGCCTTGTGTGCGGCCGCCTTGAGGATCAGAGCGCCGAACGGGTCGGGCACGCTGATCGTCGTCCGCGCCGTCCCGGTGATCTGCAGCTCGGCGAGCACGGTCCGGCGCAAGGCCTGGGTGCCACCCGTCACCTGCACCAGGTCGTACCCACGGAAGCGCTCCAGCAGTCGCGGCGGCGCGTGGTCGGCGGCGACCACGTCGACGACGGAGTGGTCGGGTCGGGACGTCACGAGGTCGACCGCCGCGCCATCGCGCACGAACCGGTGTGCGGTCCCCGAGCGGGGATCGATGCTGGGTCTGAGCCGGTACCCTAGGGCCTCCAGAGCGGTGGCGACCTGCGCGGCGCGGCCCCGACCGGACTCGACGTGCAGCAGGACGTCGACGTCGTCCGTGGGACGTACCACCGGGAGACCCGCAGCGACGGCGTGCAACTGGACCATCAGCCCGCCGATCAGCGTCCACGCCGCAGGCGGGACGATTGCGGCCAGATCCGCGACATCCGGCCACGGGCGACCCCAGCCACCGACCGGTGTCGGTGGTCGCAGCACCTCAGCCACGCAGCTCCCCCTGTGCCCGCTCGAGGAGGCGGTGGCCGGTCGAGCGCTCGCGCGCATCCGTCGATCCGGCGAGGTCGAGCCCGGCCAGTACGCGCCGGCGTCCGTGCGCCAGCTCCGCCACCAGGACCATCGGCGTGCCCGTCGCCCGCAGGGTGACGCTGCCGGCGGGGTCGGTCTCCAGCCGGTACCGCTCCACCAGCCGCTGAACGGCGGACCGGTCGACGTACCCGTCGAGCCGACCCGGGGTGGCGGTCAACCCGCCGATGCCCTGGGTCGCCCCGGAGGCGACGACCTCGCGGGCGAGGCGGTCGAGCGCCCTCGGATGCGCGTGGTACCGGTGGACCGTGGCCCGATTGCGGGCCCGAGCGCCGAGCTCGGCCCCGGAGATGCCGGGGAGCACCGATCGGAGGCGTGACCGCTGGGCCTGACCCAGCCACGGGGCCTGCCCGCCCTCGAGCAGGGCGACGGCGGCCCAGGCGGTCGGCTCCTCCCACGCGCGCAGCCGACTGCCCTGGCGCTGTGCCATCCACTGGGCCACCGACTCCGCGTCGATGCGGTCGGGGCCGATCGCCACCAGGTCCCCGGCGGCGACCAGGCGCTGCACGTGCCGGACGGACGCGCCGATCCGTTCCGCGGCCTGCTGCGTCGTCACCAGAGCCATACGGACAATGTCGTCAGAACGACGCTGTCCATCAAGTCGAATCGCCGTCAGCGCCCGGCGGACCCCGCCTGCCGCGTCCGGGGCCGTGCAGCGCCCCCGCAGCGTGCCGACGATCCGCTGCCGGCGATCCGCTCATCGTTGATCGCCTCCTGGCTGCTGCGGGCGATGGCGACGACGGCCTCCTCGTCCGTCGGGTTCTCCTCGCGGTGCGGCGTGTGCGGGGGGACGAAGACGTGGTCCCCGGCCTCGGCGGCCAGCTGCACCTCCTCACCGTTCTCGGCCGAGAACAAGACCGGGTTGCCGTGCACCACGTGGATGGCGGTCTCTGCGCGCGGGTTCCCGGCCCCGTGCACCCGACCTGGTAGCCGACCACCCGCTTCGCCGGGGCGCGCAGCGCCGCCGCCTCGTCCTGCACCCCGGCAGGCGTGGTCGAGTCCGAGCGGGATTCTCGAGGGGGTCGGCGAAGGACGTGCCCGGTGTCCCGGCCCGGTAGTCGGCGAGCTGCCGGGCGACCAGCGCGTGGACGAACTCCATGCCGGTCAGCGGGCCTGGACGAGCAGCGGCTGGGACACCTAGCCGATCGAGCCGCGGGCGTCGGAGAGCGTCCCGAGGCACAGCCCGATGCCATCGGCGGCGATCTGCGTGCGGCAGGCCAGGTGCCCCCACTCGCCGTCGGGCTCGCGGGTCAGATGGGTGCTCATGCCCGGCGGGATGGACCACCAGCCGTCGATGGGCAGTTCGGCGGAGATGCCGTTGGCGGTGTCGGCGGCGAGGTGGGCCCGGACGGCGGTCCGCCGTGCTGGGCGGTGGAGTCCCAGGGGCTCTCGGTGGCCCGGGTGGGCGCGAACCGGTGGTCACCCAGCGGGAGGGAGAAGGCCTCGACGTCCATCGTCGGCAGTCTGGTCGAGGCGGTCCGCCGGGCTACCGCCGCGGAGGGTGGACAGACGTCGGCCGGGCGAGAGAGAGCTGCACTTCGCTGCCGGTGCTGCTAATCTGCATGCATGCCGGTGTCGATGACCGTCCGCGACGTCCCTGACGAGATCCGCGACGAGCTGGCTGCCCGCGCGGCCCGCGCCGGTCAGTCGTTGCAGGAGTACGTCCGCGCCCAGCTGATCGAGCTGGCCCGGCGGCCCAGCCCCGCCGACCTGTGGGACCGGGTGGAGCACCGGGTCCGGGCGACGGGCACCAGGCTGCCGGCAGCGGAGATCCTCGACCTGCGCGACCACGACCGCACGTGACCATCGTCGTCGACTCCTCCGCGGTGGTCGCCGCGTTGGTGGACGACGGCCCCGACGGGGCGTGGGCGCGCGCCGGCCTCCGGAGCAACGTCCTGGCGGCGCCGGCCCACCTGTACGTGGAGGTGTCGAACGTGCTCCGGCGCGCGGTCCTCGCCCGGCAGCTCGGGCGGGATGCCGCCGCACTGGCGCACCGCGACCTCGTGCAGCTGCCCGTGACGACCTTCCCCTTCGAGCCGTTGGGCGACCGCGTCTGGGAGCTGCACCCCACGCTGACCGCCTACGACGCCGCCTTCGTGGCCCTCGCCGAGGAGCTGGGCGCCCCGCTGTGGACTCTCGACCGGAGGCTCGCCGACGCATCGGGTCCACGGGTGCACCTTCCGGACACCTGACCGCTGAGCCGCGACGGGACGCGGCCGGGCGGCGAGCGGCGCGGCGGATCAGTCCCTGGCCGGTCAGGACGTCAAGCCGTGCCGATCGGCAATGCGCTGCGTTGCCTCGAAGTCGGCGTCGCACCCGTAGGCGGCGGCGAGCGCGACGAGCTGCTCCGGCGTCGCTCGTTCGGTCAGGGCATCCAGCCGGCGGAAGAACTGCTCGAGCCCGGCCGGGGAGACGAGGTCCAGCACCGCGGCCGGCTCGTCTCGGGCGTTCCAGTAGGTGTGCCACTGGTCGCGTGGCTTGACGATCACGTCGCCGGGTCCGGCGACCACCTCGGCGTCCCCGAGGACGGCGCCCACCCGCCCGGACAGGACGTAGGTGAACTCGTCCTCCCGGTGGTGCCGGTGCAGCGGGGCGGCCAGCGACCGGGGTGCGAACACGTGCCGGACGATGGCGAACCGGCCGCCGGTGTCCTCCCCGTCGATCAGGAACCGGTCACGGCCTCGGGCGGGGGCGGCTGCGCTGTCATCCATGGCTCCTCCTCGAGGAGAGCCCGGGACGCCACCTCGGGCCCGCAGTGGTCCCGCCGGGATCCGTCAGAACGTCAGCCCGTGCCGTTCGAGGATGCGCTGCGTGCCCTCCGGGTCGGCGTCGCACTCGTAGGGCGCGGCCATCTCGGCGAGCTGCTCGGCGGTCGGCGGCTCGGTCAGGCCGTCGAGCCAGCGGAAGAACTGCTCCAGCCCGGCGGGGGAGATGAGCTCGAGCACCGCGGCCGGCTCGTCGCCCGCGTTCCAGAACGTGTGCCACTGGTTGCGCGGCTTGAACACCAGGTCACCCGGCTCGCCGACCACCTCGTCGTCCCCCAGGACCGCGCCGATGCGCCCGTAGAGGACGTACATGTACTCGTCCTCCCGGTGGTGTCGGTGCAGCGGGGCGGCCAGCGCCCTGGGCCCGAACAGGTGCTGGACGAGGGCGAACCGGCCGCCGGCGTCCGCGCCGTCGATCATGAACCGGTCGCGCACCCCGGCAGGGTCCCCCATGGCCGCACCGTCGCCGGCCCTGAGGACGCGCGGCGCTGAGCCGTCCATCGTCGTCCCTCCTACACGTGGTCGGACCTCCGCAGCCAGGCGAAGGCGGCCCAGCCGGGCAGGATCGGCAGCCAGAACGTGGCGAGCCGGTAGAGGAAGACCGCCGGGACGGCGACCGTGTGGTCCATCCCGGCGGCGACCAGCCCGGCGATCAGCGCGGCCTCCAGCGCGCCGAGGCCGCCGGGCGTGGGAGCGGCGGCCGCGACGGCGGCTCCGGCCAGGTAGATGGCGCCCACGGTCGCCAGGTCCAGGCCCCCGCCGAAGGCGCGCGTGGAGAGGTAGAGGCAGACCAGGTAGCCGAGGGTGATCACGGCGGCGCCGCCCAGCAGCAGCGCCAGCTTCCCGGGGCGGCGCAGGGCGGAGCCGACGCCGTCCACCGACCGGCGCAGCAGCGGGACCGCCTTCCCGACCACGAGCCGGCGCACGGCGGGGACGGCGAGCGCGGCGGCGGCCAGCCCGAGGACCGCCAGCACCCCCCACAGCACGACCTCCGGGCGCGGCAGCCGGAGGGAGCCGAAGGCCGACTGCCCGGCCCAGACGGCGAAGACCACCATGAGGAAGACGTGCACGACCGAACCGGCCGCGTAGCTCAGGCCGACCCCGGACGTGGCCACCGGCAGGTCGACGCCGCTCCGCTGCAGGTACCGCACGTTCAGGGCCATCCCCCCGACGCCGGCCGGTGCCAGCTTGCTGGCGAACGAGGACGCGAGCTGGGCGACGAACGTGGTCGGCAGGCACAGCCGGGCCGGGACGGCACCCACGATGCTCAGCGTGGCGCCCGCGTAGGTCAGCGCGGACACCGCCAGGATCCACGGCAGCCACACCCAGTCGGCGTCCCGCACCCGCGCGACCATGCCGCCCACGTCGCCGAGCTGCGGCGCGAGGAGGTAGGTGGCGACGGCCAGCAGGACGATCGTGAGCACCGTCTTGAGGTGGATGCGCTCCAGGTCCGCGAGCCTCGGCTCCGGGACCCCGCTCCGCCGGCACACGGCAGCCCGGATCTGGGGGACGAGGTCCTTGCGGTGCTTGAGCGCGTCCCGCGTGGCGCCGCTGAGGCTGTTCGGCTGCAGCCGGGGGAGCGCGGCGGCCACGGCCTCGGGTCCCAGCCGGTCGATCGCCGCGTCGACGGCCGGGTCGACGCCGACGTCCAGGGCCAGCGCGACGAGGAGCTGGGCGACGTCCGCGTCGAGGAGCGCGGGGGAGGCGGCGACCTCGCTGAACCCGAAGTCGATGAGCCACGGGGTGCCCGTGCTGTCGAGCAGGATGTTCGCGCGGCGGAGGTCGCGGTGGGCGACGGAGTGCCGGCGGAGGACGGCGACCTGCTCCCAGATCCCGGACAGCACCGGCGGGGTGACGGCCTCGGGCGGCAGCCGGTCGAGGGTCTTGCCGTCGACGAGGTCGTAGGACAGCAGGAAGGAGTCGGAGCCCACGGGGGCGATGGCCCGCAGCCGGGGGGTCCGCGCACCGGCATCCCGGACGAGCAGGGACACCAGCGCCTCGTGCTCCACGGTCCGGCGCAGCGAGGAGAACGGTCGTTCGTCCCCGACGTCCTTGAGCCGGAGGAAGCGGTAGGCGCGGAACAGCAGGTCCGCGGCGCGGTTGTCCGCGCCCATGACCTTGGTGAACACCCGGTCGCCGTCCTGCAGGGTGGCGACGTAGGGCACCGAGCCGCGGGCGTCGACCACCGCCGGCTCCAGCTCGGCCGGCGGCAGGCCGCTGCCGGTCAGCGCGGCGGCGACCGCGCCGGAGGTCGGCCGCAGGCTGGGGCGGCCGAGCAGCAGCAGCGTCCCGGAGCCGGCCAGGGCGCCGAGGACCAGCGCGACCGCCAGCGTGCCCGGGTGCGCGATCGGCACCAGCAGCCGCAGCAGGACGACCAGCGCCAGCAGGCGGGCCCCGGCGCGCCGCCATCGCCGGGACACGAACGGCGCCAGGACCGTGAACGACGCCGCCATCACCGCGACGCCGTCCACGGTCAGCGTGCTGTCGACGCCGCCGCGCCGCGCGACCTCGGCCACCAGGGCGTCGGTGTCCCCCCGGTCGATCAACCACCCGGCCCCCACCAGCAGCAGGACCGCGAGGACGCCGCTGACCAGCAGGTGCCCCAGCAGCCGGGAGCGGCGCGTCACCAGCGGGGTCGCCCAGGCTCCGACGAGCGACGCGAGGACCAGCAGGGTCACCGCGCCGGCCAGGATCCGGCCGACCGTCGGCGTCAGGAACGACAACCGCGCGACGAGGTCCTCGTCCAGCGCGGTGAACTCGTCACGCGCCCAGCGGGCGAGGCCGACGAGCAGCAGCGCGAGGACGGCGAACACGACAGTGCGGAGGACGTCGCTCGGGGACCGCTCGTAGCCGGTGACCTCCTCCTCGGTGTGGCTCCCGGCGACCGGAGCGGCAGCGCGCGCCGGGGTGACCGTGGGAGCCGTCGCGCGGGGCGGGCGAGGGCTCGGGAGCGCCGTCCCTGTGGTCCGCTCCATGTCGTCCACCCCTCCCGGCCACGCTTCCCGGGCCCTGGTCGCTCGACCTGAGTGGGCGGCCCGGTGCACGGACTCGGCGGGCAACGAGGGTAGGGGCGGATGCCCTGCGGCGGGACCCGCTCGGGCACCGGTTGCCCGGTGGGCGAGGTGCGTCCGGGGCCGCGGGCGGACGTCCCGGGCAACGGGAGTGCCCCGCCATGGGCGCACGGAGCGGGCGTCCAGCGGCGAGGGGTCAGGCGCCGGTCCGGCGCAGCCGGCCGGTGGCGGCCACGCCCGTCCGCGCCCGTCGACGCGCGAGCCGGCGCCGAGGAGCATCAGGGGCCATGGACGAGAAGGCCGTCCGCGCGACGCTGGAGCACTACATCCGCTACAGCGGGGCCGGCGACGAGGACAGGGCGAGCGAGATCTACCACGAGGACGCCGTCCTGGAGTTCCCTCAGTCCGGGGAGCGGTTCGAGGGCGTGGAGAACTTCCGGGAGTGGCGGCGCATCCACCCGGCGGAGGTCGAGTTGGAGGTCCTCCGCGTACGGGGCCGGGACGACTTCTGGGTGGTGGAGGTCCGGGCTCGTCACGACGGTGGGCCGTGGAACTACGGCCCCGCCATCTACGAGTTCCGCGGGGACGAGGTGTCCTGCGAGACCATCTACATCGGAGAGGCGTGGGAGCCTCCGGACTGGCGGGCCCAGTGGCGGGCCGCGCCCGCCTCCTGAACCCGAGAGCTCCTGTCGTCGGACCGCAGCGGACGGCGTGCTCAGCCGTACCCCTCGGCGCTGACCGAGTGCCGGTATCCGCGGGGCCTGCGACGTCCTCCGTCGAGCGAGGAGACCGCAGCGCACGTCCGTTCCGCACCATCGATGACTCCCCGGCCCGGGCGTAGCGGTGGGCACCGGAGCCCGCGAGCGGATACGGCCGAGGGAAGACGGACAGCTGAGGAGGAGAGCATGGCCAGGCAGCCGGACACCACCGGAGCGCACCGACTGATCGCGGCTCTCGACCAGCGGAGCGGGCAGTGGTCGCGCCGCGCCCGGAAGCGCATGAGGTTGCCGCAGGGCAATGCCGTCGTGCTGGCCGTGTTGCGGTCGCGCGCGCACCGGCTGCTGAGCGGCTCCGCGATCGAACTGCGCTACACCGGGCGGCGTACCGGGCGGCAGTACGTGCTGCCGGTGCAGTACGCCGGCGCCGGCGACCACCTCGTGGTGCGGCCTCAGCACTGGCAGCACTCCACCTGGTGGCGCAACTTCCGCACGCCGCGGCCGGTGACCGTGCGCGTTGCCGGTCGACTGCGCGAGGGCACGGCACGAGTGGTGGATCCCGACGGTCCGGAGTGGCGATCTGCCCGGCAGACCTACGCGACGCGCTGGCCGCGGTCGGCGCGCCGCGGAACGGGACCGCTGGTGGTGATCAACCTGCGGCGGTGACCACGGTCGCGGCCACCGCTCGGGTGCCGGGAAGGCGCTGGCCTCCCGTGTGGTCGGGCGCTTGGTCACGAGGAGCCTGTGCCGCGGTCCCGGGAGGTCCCGACCGGGGGTTTGAGCGCGACCCGCTGTGAGCACCGTCACGGGCCGGTGAGCAGAGCTGGAGGAACCGTGACCCGTCCGCGAGCAGGACTGCACCGGCGCATCGTCGTCCTGGTGACCGCCTTCGTCCTCGCCGTCGCCGGCCTGACCGTCGGCCAGGCCGCGCACGGTGCGGCACCCACCGCGCTGCCCCGGCTGGCGCTCAGCGGCACCTACGTCACCGGCATCTCCTCCGGCGGGTTCATGGCCACCCAGCTCCAGGTGGCGTACTCCAGCCGCTTCGACGGCGCGGCCGTCGTCGCCGCCGGCCCCTACTGGTGCGCCATGGGCAACGTCGCCGTCGCGCTCTACGCCTGCGCCGACTCGACCCTGCCGCGCGACCTGTCGCTGCAGTACGCCAAGACCGCCGAGTACGAGCGCGACGGGAAGATCGACCCCACGGCGAACCTCGCCACCATGCCGACCTGGCTCTTCCACGGCACCCAGGACCCGACGGTGGAGCGCCCGGTCGCCGACGACCTGGCCGCCTACTACCGCCACTACGGGACGCCGCTGGCCTACCAGTCGGCCATCGCGGCCGGCCACGGCTGGGTCAGCCCGCTCGGGCCGGTCGCGTGCGGCGCCACCGGGGCGCCCTACATCAACGACTGCTCGCCCTACGACGCGCAGGCCGAGTCGCTGCGGGTGATGTTCGGCTCGGTCCAGGCCCCGAACACCGGCAGGCCCCGCGGCACGGTCACCGAGTTCTCCCAGGACCCCTACGCGGTCCCGCCGTCCCCCGGCGTCGGCGACGTCACCCGCACCGGTGCCGCGGCGATCGGCATGGGCTCGACCGGCTACCTGTACACGCCTCGTGACTGCACCCGGCCGAACGCCGGGTGCACGGTCGTGGTGGCCCTGCACGGCTGCCAGCAGACCGCGGAGCAGATCGGCCGCACCTTCGTCGACCGGTCCAACCTCAACGCCTACGCCGACACCAACCGCTTCGTCGTCCTCTACCCGCAGGCCCGCCCGGACGCCTTGCTCGGCAACCCCAAGGGGTGCTGGGACTGGTGGGGCTACCTCGGCCCCGGGGACGTCGACTACGCGACCAAGCGCGGCCCGCAGGTGGCCACCGTGATGAACATGATCAGCGCCCTCGGCGGCTGAGCCCTCCGGTGCGCCGGGGGGCGGGACGTCGGGTCGTCCACCGGACACGGCCGGACTCCCGCCCAGGATCTCCTCCCTCGTCCAGTGGCTGCGAGGCCGGCGTCCGACTCGCTGGTCACTGCGCCTGTGCCGGCGTTGTGCTGCGACGGCAGCCACGCGCCCGAGTCGAGGCGCTGTCACCGATGACCCACGCCGCGCACGAACGTCTCATGCAGCAGGCGGCACGGTCCCACCGGCGCCGCATCACGAGCGGGGCGACGGCCGCGTGCGAGAAAGGAGAGGTCGATGGACATGAAGCTGGAACTGGTGCCGATCCCGGTGGGCGACGTCGACCGTGCCAAGGCCTTCTACGTCGAACGGCTAGGGTTCGTCGAGGACGTCGACGTGCGGCCCGCAGACGGGGTGCGGGTGGTGCAACTGACGCCGCCGGGTTCGGCGTGCTCGATCGGCATGGGCACCGGCCTGCCGGCCTATGACGACATGACGCCCGGCGCGATCAGGGGCCTGCACCTGGTGGTCGCGGACATCGAGCAGGCCCGTGCCGACCTCCTGGGACGCGGCGTCGACGTCGGGGAGGTGGTGGACGTCGGCGGCGGGGTCAGGTACGCCTGGCTCACCGACCCCGACGGCAACACCCTGACCCTGCAGGAGATGGCCTGGCGGACCGGAGACGCGTTCTAGCCCTGCGGTCACCGGACCGTCACTGAGGTCGCCCGGACGCACCCCCGTCCCCGTACCCTCAGGTGGGTGCGGCAGCTCGATCGCGCGGTTCCTGCCCCACGCCGCCGGCGGACCCGCTGGGAGGCGGCCATCGCCACCGCCGCCGCGGTCCTGGGTGTGAGCAGCGTGGTGGCCCTGGCAGCAGCGGACGGCGACCGCCCGACGAGCGCGGCCCCGACCGGCAGTGCGACCTCGACGCCGGCGTCCCCGTCCGAACCCTCTCCCGTCGAGGAGTCGGCGCCGGCCCCGCCGCAGACGGTGGACGGCCTCATCGCGGACCTGACGGGGCGACCGGACGCTGCCGGACCGGCCGGCCCGCTGCTGCGCGAGGGGCTGCAGGGTCTCCTGTCGGGGGACGAGGGCGTGCGCCAGCGGTCGGCCCTGCAGGTGCTGTCCATCGTGGTCAGCGGTGAGGCGCTCGACCCCCGGTACGCCACCGCGAGCCGGCTGGCCCTGTTCCGCACGATGACCGGCCTGGTCCCAGCGCCCCCCGTGCCGGCCGGGACCGCGTCGTGCCTCGACGTCCAGCAGGGGCCGCCACCCCCGGTGGTGCAGGGGTACGCGCGTCAGATCGTCGACCAGCTCCCGGATTGGCAGGCCGACGGGTTCCCGACCGACGAGACCGCCCGCCTGCAGGAGCTGATCACACCCGTGGCGGCCGGGCAGTCGACCCTCGGCCTCCGCCCGTGCCCGGGTCAGTGACCCCTCGGCGTCCCGACCTCCGACGCCGGGGCCGACCCCTCCTCGCTGTCACCGGACCCACGGCTCACCGACAGCGCGCGATCGATCGGCGACCGAGCGGTGACCGGGTGTGGTAGCACACAGCATGGGCAAGGGCACTCGGCTCTGCGCCGAGGCTGTGCTGGTCCCCGCACTGGCGCTGACCGCCTGTGCGGGGTCGGGGAACGACATCCCCGACCCCGAGCCGCCGCCGACGATCGAGCCCGAGACTCCTGGGGGCGACCCCCTGCCGCCGCGGGTCAGCTTGTTCCCGACCGAGCCGACGGAGCCGGAGCCGACGGAGCCGCCGGCGCCCGAGGTGCCCCCGCCTCCGCCGACGGAGCCGACGGAGCCGCCTGCGCCGACGCCGCCGACCGAGCCACCCCCGCCGACGGAGCCGGAGGACACGGGTTCCTAGCACTCCACCGCCCTCCGCGGACGTCGGACGAGGCATCCGTTCCGGGGGGTCAGGCAGCCAGGAAGCTGACATGGGTGACACGAGACGTGACGGAGCTGTCTCGGCGGCTGCCGGTGGAGGACCGCAGGCGGCCGGTTCCGGCGCAGGCGCGACGTCCGCCGCGGCGGCCGGTCATGCGGGCAGCTCACTGACCGTCGGGCAGCGACTCCGCGCTGCGGTCGTCCTCGCGGTCGGCCAGCTGGGCGCCGTGACCGCCCTCGCCTACTACTTCGGCTGGGTGCGCACGCAGGCCTACCTCGAGTACTTCGGCCTGGACACGTCGCTGGTCGACTTCACCACCGCGGACTACGCGCTGCGCAGCATCCGGGCCGCGTACTGGCCGATCATGGTGTTCGGCTTCCTGGTGGTCGTCGCGCTCCACCTCCACGCCTGGCTGATCGGGTTCCTCCAGGGCAGACCCGCTCGCTACCGGCGAGGTGTCCGGCGCCTGGTGAGCTCTGCCGGACTCGCGCTGCTCGTCGCGGCCGCCGTCGCTCGGTCCAGCGAGGAGGTGTCCTTCCCTCCATCGCTACCCGGGATCCCGCTGTCCATCACGGTGGGCGTGGCGCTCCTCGCCTATTCGGTGCTGCTCGGGTCGGAGCGCGGTGGTGACCTGGACATCTGGCGAGAAGCCCAACTCGTTGCCATGGCCGGACTCATCGTGGGAGGCCTCTTCTGGGTCCTGGGCTCCTACGCAGACCGCGCCGGTGAGAGAGCGGCCCAGCAACTGACGGAGGAGATCCCGTTCAGGGCGGACGTCTCCGTGTACAGCGGACAGCGACTCGGCCTCGGCGGGACCGGCACCGGCATCGAGGTCCAGGAACTCACCGGCGAGAACTACCGGTACCTCTTCCGCTACACAGGACTGCGACTGCTGCTGCGCTCGGGGGAGCGCTACTTCCTGCTGCCCAAGGGGTGGAACGCCGGAGAGGACGCCGTCGTCATCCTGACGGAGTCCGAGTCGGTGCGTCTGGAGTTCGTGGGCCCACCGCAGCCGTAGGCGCACCACCTCAGCGCGCGCGGCCGCTACCGCGCGACGCCGGGACCCTACGTGCAGGTCGCGAGGCGGGTTCGGGACGCGCCCGGTCGCGATCACGAGATGACGCCACCTGTGGTGCGCGTGCGAGCGGTTCCTCGGCGCGGGAGGTCCCGGGACGGCGTCGTCCGTGGCAGGGTCCCTGAGGCTCTGCACTCAGCACCACGGGGGGACGTTGTACCGCGTCGACGGCCGGCTGGTCCTCAGCCCGAGTGACCTCACCCGGCACCAGGAGTGCCACCACCTCACCGCGCTCAACCTGCAGGTCGCCGAGCGCCGGCTCGACCCGCCGGCCGAGGGCGCCAGCGACCAGACGGTGCTCGTCGCCGACCTCGGCATCGCGCACGAACTGCGCTACCTGGAGTCGCTGGAGGAGCAGGGGCTCGAGGTCGTCCGGCTGCAGGGCCTCAGGAACGAGGCCGCCACGCTCGAGGCGATGCGGGCCGGCGTCGACGTCGTCCACCAGGCGACGCTGTTCGACGGCACCTGGGGCGGCCAGGCCGACTTCCTCCTGCGCGTGGGACAGCCGTCCGACCTCGGCGACTGGTCCTACGAGGTCGCCGACGCCAAGCTCGCCCGCCGCATCAAGGTGCCCGCACTGCTGCAGATGGCCACCTACGCCGACCGGCTCGCCACGCTCCAGGGCCGTGAGCCCGAGCGCATCTGCGTCGTCACCGGCGACGGCGAGACCCGGCCGTGGCGGCTGGTCGACGTCGCCGCCTACGCCCGCCGCGCCCGCGCCCGGCTGGAGGGCTTCATCGAGCACCCGGCGCCCACCGCGCCGATCCCGGTCGCCCACTGCGACCAGTGCACCTGGGCGCCGAGGTGCGAGGCCGAGTTGCGCACCGGCGACGACCTCAGCCTCGTCGCCGGCATGCGCCGCGACCAGCGCGCCGCCCTCATCGCTGCCGGCATCGCCACGCTCGAGCAGCTCGCCGACGCACCCGACGACGTCCTCAGGACCACGGGCATCAGCCGGGGCACCCGTGAGCGGCTGCGCGAGCAGGCCCGCGAGCAGCTCCGCGGCCGCGCGGCCGGCGCCCCCACCCGCACGCTGCTGACCCCGCAGACCGCGCAAGGGCTCCTGCGCCTCCCCGAGCCCAGCCCCGGCGACCTCTACCTCGACTTCGAGGGCGACCCGCTCGCCGGCGACGGCGAGGGGCTGGAGTACCTCGCCGGCCTGGGGAACCGGGGAGGCGCCTTCACCGCCCTCTGGGCGCACGACGCCGCCGAGGAGCGGCGCATGGTCGAGGACCTCGTCGACCGCATCGTCGACGCCTGGCGCGCCGACCCCGGCATGCACGTCTACCACTACGCCGCCTACGAGGTCAGCGCGCTCAAGCGGCTCACCGGCCGGTACGGCGTCCGCGAGGCCGAGCTGGACCAGCTGCTGCGGGCCGAGCGGTTCGTCGACCTCTATCCCGTCGTCCGCCAGTCGATGCGGATCAGCAGGGAGTCGTACTCGATCAAGAAGGTCGAGGCGTTCTACGGGCGCGCGCACACCGGCGACGTCGCCGACGCGATGAGCAGCGTCGTCGAGTACGAGAAGTGGCTCATCGACCGCGACCCGGCCCGGCTGCGGTCGATCGAGGACTACAACAAGGACGACGTCGACTCCACCCGCGAGCTGCACGACTGGCTGGAGAGCGAGCGGGCCGAGCTGGTGGCGCTGCACGGTCCGCAGCCCCGCCCGGGGGTGGCCGAGATCGCGGTCCCGGCGCCGCGGTCGGACGCCGAGGTCGCGGAGCTGGCGCTGGTCGAGCAGCTGCAGGACCGCGGGCACGACCTGCTCGGCGACCTGGTGCAGTGGCACCGCCGCGAGGCCCGGCCCGGCTGGTGGGAGTTCTTCAGCCGCGGCGACCTGGACGACGACCAGCTCGTCGAGGACCGCACCGCGCTCGGCGGGCTGTCCGCCGCGGTCGAGGTCGGCACCGAGAAGCGCAGCAGGCTCTACGAGTTCACCTTCCCGCCGCAGGACGCCAAGCTCTCGGTCGGCAAGCCCGCCTTCGACGTCGACAGCCGGGTGCGGATCGGCGAGGTGCGCGAGCTCGACGCGGTCGCCGGGCGGGTGGTCGTGAAGAGCACCAGGGCGCCGGTGGGCCCGCGCGGGCTGGGGCCGGAGGGGCCCTTGAACGACGAGCAGCTGCGCGCGGCGATCGCGGCCACCGCGGACGCCGTCCTGGCGGGGCAGTCCTGTCTCGGGCAGCGGCTGCTCGACCGCGTGGTCCCGGCGGACACCCGCCGGCTGCCGGGGGAGGAGGCCGGCGACGCCGTCGTCCGGCTCGGGTCGTCCCTGACCGGCGAGGTGCTCGCCGTCCAGGGGCCGCCCGGCAGCGGCAAGACGCGGGCGGCGTCCAGGCTGATCCGCGCGCTGCTCGACGCCGGCAAGAAGGTCGGGGTCACGGCGCAGTCCCACGCGGTCATCGGCAACGTGCTCAGCGCCGTCGGCCGGCCGGCGCTGCAGAAGTGCGAGGAGTCCCAGGCGTGCGGGGCGCCCGGGGTGGAGTGGTCCCGCGACGCCGGCGACGTGGCCTCGCGGCTGCTCGACGGCTCGGCGTCGCTGGTCGGCGGGACGTCGTGGTTCTGGGCTCGCCCGGACCTGGCCGAGGCGGTCGACGTCCTGGTGATCGACGAGGCGGGGCAGTTCTCGCTGGCCAACGCGGTGGCGGTGGCGCGGTCGGCCCGCTCACTCGTGCTGCTCGGCGACCCGCAGCAGCTGGCGCAGCCGACGCAGGCCGTGCACCCGGGGGAGTCGGGGCTCTCGGCGCTGGAGCACCTGCTCGACGGGCACCCGACCGTGCCCGAGGACCGCGGCGTCTTCCTCGACCGCACCTACCGGATGCACCCGGCGCTGACCGCGTTCGTGTCCGACCTTGCGTATGAGGGGCGGCTGGAGTCGGCGGCCGGCCGGGAGCGGATCGCGGTGGACGGCCGGGCCAGCGGGCTCGCCGTCCGGTTCGTCGAGCACGTGCAGCCGTCGATGGCGGCGTCCCCGGACGAGGCGGCTGCGGTGGCGCAGCTGTGGCACTCGCTGCAGGGCGTCGGCTGGACCGACGCGGCGGGGGAGCGGTCCACGATCGGTCCGGATGACGTGCTCGTCGTCGCGCCGTACAACAACCAGGTCGCGCTGATCCGGCGGGCGCTGCCGGACGGCGCGCGGGTCGGCACCGTGGACAGGTTCCAGGGGCAGGAGGCGCCGGTCGTCGTCTACTCGATGACGTCGACCAGCGCCGAGGACGCGCCGCGCGGCGTCTCGTTCCTCTACGACCTGCACCGGCTCAACGTCGCGGTGTCCCGCGCCAAGGCGCTGGCCGTCGTGGTGATGAGCGAGGAGCTGCTGGACGCCGCCGTCCGGACGCCGGAGCAGCTGCGTCAGGTCAACGCCCTCTGCCGGCTCGTCGAGATGGCGACCGTCGTCGCATGACCAGCCCGTTGCGCCCGTGACGGTTCGGTGACGCTCCTGCGGCACCGTGGGACGCGATCGCGGTCGGCACCGGAGAGCCTCCGCGGGTCTCCTGGAACGGCGAGGCCCCATGTCGGCAGAGGTGATGCACCAACCACCTCCCGGGCGTGCGGCCGCCCGGCGCGTGGACCCGGCGGACGCCCCGTCCGGTGTGGGGCTTCGGGGGGAGAGCCACGGTGGTCGACGTCGCCCGTGACGGCAGGGCACCCGGGAGCCGCCCGGTCGAGGACCGGCGTGCCGGACCGGTCAACGACCGGTTCGAGTACGACGCGTTCATCTCCTACAGCCGCGCGGACGCGGACGCGGCGAAGCGGCTCAAGCAGGCCGTGGAGCGGTTCGCCACACCGTGGTACCGGGCGCGGGGCAGACGCGTGTTCCTCGACACCGCCACGCTGGCCGGGAGCGGATCCCTGCGGTCCGCGATCGAGTCGGCGCTGGCGAGCTCACGCGCTCTCGTCCTGCTGACGTCCACGGCCTCCCGGGAGTCCCGCTGGGTGGACGAGGAGGTCACGTGGTGGCTGCGGCACCGGGGCACCGACCACCTGCACCTCGCCGTCCTCGACGGCCACATGGACTGGGGAGAGGGGGCGCAGGCGTCCTCGGCCGGCGCGCCGGCTGCCCTGCGCGGGTCGTGGCGGTCGGCGTTCGAGGACGAGCCGCTCTGGGTGGACCTGCGGTGGATGGCCGGACTGGAGGACGTGGACCGCCGTGATCCCCGGCTGACCGACGCCGCGGCGCAGCTGCTCGCGTCCATCCAGGAGGTGCCGAAGGACCGGGTCGTCGGGGAGCACCTCAGGCGGAGCCGGCGGACGCGTCAGGTGGTCACCGCGGTCATCGCGACACTCCTCGTGCTCCTCACCACGGCGATCGCCGCGACCGTCGTGGCCGTCGACCGGAGGAACGTAGCGATCGAGGAGCGCTTCACGGCGACGTCGCGCCAGCTGGTCGCACAGAGCGCGAGCATCGAGGACGAACGCCCGTCGCTGGCCCGGCAGCTCCTCCTCGAGGCCCACCGGCTCACCAGCACGGAGGAGTCCGTCGGGGCGCTCATCCGCTCACCGCGCATGTCCCGGGAGCTCATGGTCGAGGGGTACGCGCCCGCGGTGGCCGTGCATGCCACCCGCCCCCTGATCGCCGTCCTCTCCGGCCGCGCGTTGAGGTTGTACGACACCGACAGCGGTCGCCTGCTGACGACCGTGCGGGACCCGGTCCCCGAGGGAGGAGACGTCGCGTTCGCCCCTGCCGGGAGTGGGATGGCGGCCACGATCGGACCCGGCCGGGTCGGCATCTTCGACGTCTCCAGCGCTGCCGAGGCGCACCTGCTGGGCGAGCTCCGGGTGCCCGATCCACGCGTGCAACGCGTGGCGTACGCGCCGGACGGTGACGTCCTCGCCGTGCACGCGTCCACGGCCACGACGCTCTACGACGTCGCGGACCCGACCAACCCGGTCGAGCTGGCGACCGTGCCGGCCGGGGACGGGAACGACGGTGTGGTGCTGCTGGACGACGGCACGCTGATGTCGCCGACCAGGGTGACGGGCAGTGGCGTGGACACGGCGTCCCTCCCCGTCGAGGTGATCGTGACGCCGCTCGCGTCCAGTCCGTACGCGGCGGTGACCGCCGACAGGCAGACCCTGGCGCTCGCCGGCCCGGTGGGGGACGTCGAACTCTGGGACATCGCCGATCCGATGCACCCCGTGCTGCGGCACTCGGTCAGTGGCGAGTCGTTCGGTGTCGACAGCCTCGCCTTCTCCGATGACGGGAGGGTCCTGGCGGTCGGGACCTCCTCCGGGGTCGCCCAGCTCTGGGACCTGGCGGACCTCACCCGGCCCGTCCTCGGGGAGCGCCTGCGCGGAGTCAGCGCCGGGATCCGTGCGGTCGCCTTCGGGTCCCGGTCCCGGCAGCTCGTGGCCGTGAGCGACGACCCCGTGGCTCCGCCCCTCGACACCGGCGCCACCAGCCGGTCGGTGATCCGGATCTGGCCGGTGCAGGGAGCGACCCGTGCCGGCGCGACGAGCCGTATCGACGGCGGCCGCCAGGCCGTGCCCGCCTGGGCGCCCGACGGGCACTCCGTCATCGCCGGCTTCCCCGCCCATTCGTGGCTCCTCGACGACCCCCGGTACCCCCGCCCCGGTGCCGCGCTCCCGACCCTGGCCGTCGGTGGCGGCGCCGCGTACGCGTACCAGCCCGGCTCACCGGTCATCGCGAGCGGGGCTCCCGTCGTCCTGTGGGACGCCGCCGACCCGTCGGCGCCTCGCTCCCTCAGCGATGGGACGACCGTGGCGGAGCCGGCGGACCTTGCCGTCTTCAGTCCGGACGGCGCAGTGCTCGCGGTGGGCGGCCAGTTGGGCGCCGTGTCCCTGTGGTCGGTCGAGGACCGCTCCGCACGGACCCTCGCCCAGCTGCCCGGGACCCGTGCCGCGCCGCACGGCGCCGCCTTCGCCGGCACGGGTAGCACGCTCGTGACGCTCGACGGGGAAGGCGGAGCCACGCTCTGGGACGTCCGGGATCCCGGCTCCCCTCGGGTCCTCTCACGGGTGTCCAGGCCGGACGAGGACCTCCAGGCGGTCGTGGTCGACGATCGGAACGGCGTCCTGATCGCCGGAGGCATCCGCGGTTCGCTCGCGGCGTGGGACATCACGTCGCCCGCACACCCTCGGTGGCTCGGGTCCCGCGCCGCCCACACCGGTGCCATCACCGGTGTGGCACTGAGCCCCGACGGCGGCGTCCTCGCCAGCGCCGGCGTGGACGCCGTGCGCCTGTGGGCGCGCCCGGAGCGGACCGCTGCGCTGGCGCCGATGACCACCCTGGAGGCCGGCGGGGTCTACAACGGCGCGGCGGTCTCGTTCAGCCCCGACGGGACCCTGCTCGCGGCGGCCACCGACGGCGACATGCAGATCTGGGACGTCGACGTCCCACGGTTGCTCGGCCAGTTGTGCGCTGCGTCGGAGAGCATCTCGGAGGTCCAGTGGCAGGAACACCTCCCCGCCGACATCCCGTACGACCCGCCCTGCTCGAGTCGTGGCTAGGTGCACCGTGGGACCGGCAACGCGAGGCATCCTCGGCACCACGGTGCTGCTGTGGGCGGTCGGCGCCTGCGCTGCGCCGACCCCGGGACCGAAAATCGCACCAGCCCCTCGACAGCCGGAGGTCCCGGTTGCCTCGGCGACTGCCGGGAACACGTCCAGCGCCGAGGACGCACCGGGCGCCGAGGACCTCGGCGTGGCGGTGGGCGACCTGCACCAGGTGGACTGGGACGGAGCCCCGTTGCCGCCCGGGTTCTGCGGCATACCGACCCCCACCCCGCTGAGCGGTGGGATGGCGAGGACGACGTCCGGGACCTGGGGCCCGGTGACCGTCGCGGCCTTGGAGGTGTCCCACGGCGACCTCCTGGGAGACGACGCCGACGAAGCCGCGCTGGCGCTGTACTGCGACAACGGTGGAGGAACGGGGGCCGGCACCCTCGAGTACGGGCTGGTCGTGTACGGCAGTCGCGCGGGAGAGCTGGTGAGCCTCGGCATCCTGACGCCTCAGGTCCAGGACGCCGGCCAGCGGCCCACGTCCCTGTCCGTGTCGGAGTGGAGGCAGCACGCGCTGGTCGTGACCGAGTACTACTACCGGGATCCCGACCCGACGTGCTGCCCGTCAGGCGTGGCGGAGACGATCTGGACCTGGACCTCGGAGGAGGACCTCCCGTCACCTGGTGCGCCGCACGTGCTCCAGTGACGCCATCCGGCGGCGTGGCGACGTCGCACGGACGTGGCGGCCGGCGCAGCCGACGTCGAGGGGATCGCCGAGCGACCCGGCAGCGCCGGTCCCGACGCCGGAGCGGGATCGACGGGTGGACGCGCTGTGTCGACTCGTCGAGATGGCGACGACCGTCCGCTCGGGGTCGTCGTCCTCCTTGCGGTGCCGCTCCGGTCCTCGGGAGCCTCGCCACCTCTCAGGGCGTCGGAGGGGGAGAGCGCACATGAAGTACGTCGTCACCTGGCGGGAGCGGCCGGCCGGCTCGGTCGCCGAGTACGAGGCAGCGCAGGACCGGATCCTCGAGATCTTCTCCGCGATGGAGATGCCGGCGAGCATCACCTTCCACCAGTTCCTCGTCCGCCTCGGCGAGTTCGGCGGGTACGCCGTCATCGAGACCGACGAGCCGGCCGACCTCGAGTACCTCACCACCGTCTACGCGCCCTTCTCCTTCACCGTCGAACCGGTGATGAACGTGATGGACGCCGTCGCCGCCCAGACCCGGGGGGTCGAGTACCGCGACTCCCTGCAGAGCGATTAGCGAGCGACGACCGTCCGGGGCCGGCGCGGTGACCGGCCCCGAGGAGTTCTACGACGCCCTGGCGGCGGAGTACCACCTGCTGTTCCCCGACTGGTGGGCGGCGGCGCAGTGGCACGGCGAGGTCATCGCCCGGGTGCTCGCCGCCCGGGGCGTGCGACCGCCGGCCACCGTGCTGGACTGCACCTGCGGAGTCGGCACGCAGGCGCTGCCCCTGGCCGCGCTGGGATACCGGACCACCGGCACCGACCTGAGCCGGCGCGCCGTCGAGCGGGCCCGGCGGGAGGCGGAGACCCGCGGCCTCGCCGTGACCCTGGCCTGCGCCGACGTCCGCGACGTCCGGACGGCGGTGACGGGGACGTTCGAGGCGGTGGTGTCCTGCGACAACGCGCTGCCGCACCTGCTCACCGACCCGGACCTCGAGCGTGCCGTGGACGGCATCCGGGCCTGCCTGGACGACGGAGGGGTCCTCGTCGCCAGCATCCGGGACTACGACGACCTGCGGCGGACCCGTCCCGCGGGTGTGCCCATCGCGCTCCACGGTGCACCCGGGTCCCGCCACGGGGCCGGTCAGAGCTGGCGGTGGTCGGCGGATGCCGAGCACCTCGACATCACGCTGTTCACCTTCCGGGAGCGGGCTGCGGGGACCTGGGCGGTGTCGGCGCACGAGACCCGGTACCGGGCCCTCCGCCGCGACCGGTTGTCCGACGTGCTGACGCACCGGGGGTTCGCGTCGGCCGAGTGGCTGCTGCCCGAGCAGAGCGGCTACCACCAACCCCTGGTGGTGGCGGTCGCCGATCGCAGGGGCGCCGCAGCCGAGCAGCCCCTCCGGTAGCTCACCGGGTCCGGGATCGTCCGCCGCGGACGTCGGGTCACAGCCACGCCTCGATCTCGTCCAGCTGCGCGTGCGTGAGCCCGACGAAGAGGTCCGGGGCGACCACCAGCACGTGCGGATGGGCGGCCAGCCAGTCCCCGGTGTCGGCCGCCTGCGCGGCCAGGTCGTCGTCGATCCACACGATCCGCCGGTCCGGCTCGGCCTCGGCGACCGCGCGGGCGGCGGCCAGCTTCCACCAGCCCGCGCGGCCACCGAACGACCCGGCGAACCCGGTCGGGACCGCGTCGGCGCGGGCGTGGGTCACCAGCCCGCGGGGGAGCCCCATCGGCTCGGCCAGCAGCCGGTCGGCGTCCGTCGTCCAGGTGGTCAGCCACTGGATCTCCACCCGACCGGACTCGTGCAGCTCCCGCAGCCGCGCGGTGACCGTCGGGTCCCAGGACAGCACGTACCCGTTGAAGACGCCCCGCTCCCAGCCCTCGGGCAGGTCCAGGCGGGCCGCGTTGAGCACCCCGTCGACGTCCAGCAGCAGGATCGGGCGGTCGCCGGTCGAGGCCATGCCCGATCCTCCAGCCGTTCGCGGTCGGAGGACACGCCTCGCCCAGCGCGACCGTCGTTCGTCCAGGGGCGTCGTCCCCTTCCGGCAGCGCTCCGTCTCTCGGAAGCCTGGGCGGGGAGCCGAGGGGGAGAACCACATGAGGTACGTCGTCACCTGGCGGGAACGGCCGACCGGATCGGTCGCGGACCGCCACACCGCGCAGGAGCGGGTCCTGGAGTCGATGGGGGTGTTGCCGAGGAGCCTCACCTTCCACGTGTTCGTCGGCAGCGTCGGGCGCGGCGGGTACGCCGTCGTCGACACCGACGAGCCGGCCGACCTGGAGCAGCTCGCCGCCGCCTACGGGCCCCACTCCGTCGTGGTCGAGCAGGTGGTCGAGGGAACGGACGCCGTCGCCGCCCGGACGCGCGACAGCGGGTGGTGCAGGGCGGGCAGGGACCTTCGAGCCTGGTGACGGGCGTCGTCCCCTTCGTACGGTCGATGACCGTGCGGCGATCCGAGCGGCCCGGTGCGAGCCGGCCGCTGCTGGTGGCGGTGGACGACGACCCGGACCGGCTGGCCGACCTCGAGGGGGAGCTGCGCAGCCGGTACGAGCGCGACTACCGCGTCTGCTGCCTGCGCTCGGCCGACGAGGCGCTCGCCACGCTGGAGCAGCTGGCGGCGGACGGCGAGCAGGTCGCCCTCGTGCTCGCCGGTGAGGTGCTCGGCGACGCACCCGGGACCATGCTCCTGGCCGAGGTGCGCCGCCTGTTCCCGCACGCCGAGCGAGCGCTGCTGGTCCCCTTCGCCCACGTCGGGGACCCCGACACCGCCGACGGGGTCCTCGAGTCGATCGCGCGCGGGCGCATCGACCACTGGCTGGTCCGCCCGGCACCGCCGCGGGACGAGGCGTTCCACCAGGCCGTCGCCGGTTTCCTGCTCGAGTGGGCCGAGTCGCAGCGCTCCGCTCCGCACACGGTCGAGGTCATCGGGGAGACCTGGGCCGGCCGGGCCTACGAGCTGCGCGACGTGCTCGGCCGCTGCGCCATGCCCCACCGGTTCCACCTGGCCGACTCGGACGAGGGACAGCGCCTCCTGGACGGTGTGGGCGACTGCCGGTTCCCGGTGATGGTGATGCCCGACGGGTCGGTGCTCGAGGACCCCAGCGACGTCGAGATCGCCCGGGCCGCCGGGACGACGGTCGAACCGGACGGCGACCTCTACGACCTCGTCATCGTGGGCAGCGGGCCCGCGGGCCTGTCCGCGGGTGTGTACGGCGCCTCCGAGGGGCTGCGCACCCTGCTCATCGACTCGGGGGGCCTCGGCGGCCAGGCCACGGCGAGCTCCTCGATCCGCAACTACCTCGGCTTCCCGCGGGGCATCACCGGCGGCAACCTCGCCCGCCGGGCGTACGAGCAGGCGTGGGTCTTCGGCGCCCGGTTCGCCTTCATGCAGCGGGTCACCACCATGCGACGCGAGCGCGACGCGACGGTCCTGGAGCTCGCGCACGGCGGGGTTGCGGCCGGTCGTGCCGTCGTCCTGGCGACGGGCGCCAGCTACCGCCGGCTCGGCGTCGAGTCCCTGGAGGCGCTGCACGGTGCCGGCGTCTTCTACGGCGCCGCCGCATCCGAGGCGCCGCTGGTGTCCGGCGAGGACGTGTACGTCGTCGGCGGTGCCAACTCCGCCGGGCAGGCGGCTCTGCACCTGGCCCGCTGGGCCAAGCGGGTGACCCTCGTGGTGCGCGCCGCGTCGCTGGCCGCCGGGATGTCGCACTACCTGGTCCGCGCGGTCGAGGAGACGCCGAACATCGAGGTCCGGACCGGCACCGAGGTCGTCGGCGGCGGCGGCGGCGACGGCTGGCTGGACCACCTGGTGCTGCACCACCGGGCGAGCGGCGAGCTGGAGCGGGTCAGCGCCTACGCGCTCTTCCTGATGATCGGCGCCACGCCGCACACGGAGTGGCTGCCCCCGATCGTCGAGCGGGACGCCGACGGCTTCGTCATGACCGGTTCCGATCTGAGCGACGACGCGCTGCGGGCCTTCGGGCGCCCGCCGGTGCCGCTGGAGACCAGCATCCCGGGGGTGCTGGCGGCCGGGGACGTCCGGCACGGGTCGGTCAAGCGCGTCGCGTCGGCGGTGGGGGAGGGCTCGATCGCGATCCGGTTCGTCCACCAGCTGCTCGCGACCTGACCCCCTCGGCCGGTGCGGTCAGGGCGGCGGCCGGCCACCGACCACCGCGGCGACCACCGCGGCCGCCGCGTGACCGGTCCGGACGGCGTCCAGCACGGGCGCCCCGGCCCGCCAGCCGGCCAGCACCCCGGCCACGAACGCGTCCCCGCAGCCGGTCGTGTCGCGCAGCCGACCCTCCGGCAGCGGCTCGACCGGCACCGCCCACGTCCCCGCCCGGGTCGACACCCGGGTCGGCCGGGAGCCCGCGTGCACCAGCATCAGCTCCGGCGCCCAGGCCGGCAGGTCGCCGTCCAGCCCGAGGACCGCGGCCTCGGCGGCGTTGCAGGAGAGCAGGTCCGGCCGCAGCGCGGTGAGCAGGTCGACGTACGCGGCGACGCCGTGGCGCTCGATCCGGGTCGCCGCCGCGACGTCTCCGCTGACCGGCACCCCGGAGTCGTGCGCCGCCGAGGCAGCGGCCCGCACCGCGTCGGGGAAGCGCAGCAGGTCGTAGCCGTCCAGGTGGACGACGGAGGCGCCGGTGCACCACTCCGCGCGGACGTCGGCCGGCTCCAGCCCGCCCTCCCCGCGGTCGGTGAGCAGGGTCCGCTCGCCGTCCGGGTGCACCAGCACCGTCGACAGCGGCGCCCGGCCGCGACGCACCACCGCCAGCTCGACGCCGCGCTCGGCCAGGCCGGCCAGCAAACCGTCGGCGAGCGGGTCCGCACCTGCCCAGCCGGCGAGCCGGGACGGCACACCCAGCCGCGCCAGGGTCGCCGTCACGTTGGCCGGCGCGCCGCCCGCTGCCGTCGTCCGCACCACCCGCTGCTGCCCGCCGACGACCAGGGGCGCGGACAGCTCGAGCACCTGGTCGACCACCAGCTTGCCCACCGCCACCACGGGACCCCGGCCGGCCCGGCGCGGCCACTGCGGCCCAGTCACGGAGGACAGGGTGCTCGCCGATCGGTGGCTCTGCTCGCGCTGGAGGCGGGTGGGAGACGCCGAACACGCCACCCCACCCGCCTGGTGCTCAGCGCTGCGCCGGCGGGAGCGGCGCGTAGCCCGGCATGGGCAGGCCAGCAACCTGCTGAGTGGGGATGGCCGGCAGGACGGCGGTCAGCGGGAGCGGCGTCCGGCTGCGATCGAAGTCGGTGTGCTCCCACTTCCAGCGCGCGATCCGCGGACCGACCCAGAGCAGGTAGATGCCGAGGGTGATGAAGGTGAGCAGGAGCCACTTGATCCAGTTGCCGAAGAGCGCTGTGGCGGACCCGGTGAACACCAGCGGGAAACCATCGATGTAACTGTGCTTGGCCCGCCAACGCTCGCGGAGCACGAGGGCGAAGGGGTAGCAGAAGCCGATCGTGCAGACGGTGATGAGAACGCCCAGGAGAGCGGTTCCCACGTAGGTGGCTGCGCCGCCGTCGAAGCGGAACCTGCCTGACTTGGCCATGACTGTCTCCCTCGGTGTCGACGGTACGGGTCGAGGCCTCCATCGGCAGTCCTGGTACGAAGTCGCACCCTTCAGTTCCGGTACGTCGCACCTTCCAGGCGTTCGAGTGCGGCGGTGAAGCTGTCGTTCCAGAGACCGAGGTGCGGCCAGCGCTCGGCGACGTATGCCGTCGCCTCCGCCGCCGTCATCCCCTCCTCGCGGACCAGCCAGGCGCGCAGCACCAGCCCGGTGCGGGAGGCGCCGCCGTGGCAGTGCACCAGCAGCCGGTGCCCCTCGGCGCGCAGCGCGGCCATGTCGTCGAGGACGTCGGCCAGCATGCCGTCGAGGTCGGCGTTGGAGTCGTTGTCGGCGATGTAGGCCATGCGGTGTGTCCGGTGGGGGAACGGGTCGCCGAGCCGGCACAGCGAGATGACGGCGAAGTTGGTGTCGCTGGAGCGGGCGCCGTCGAGGTTGCCCGCCCAGATGCCGGGCAGCACCTGGCGCGGGCCGATCCGCGGGATCACCCCGGGGTCGTAGCTCTGCTGAGCACCGCCGTCCAGCGCGGCCGCGAGCTGCTGCAGGTCGGCCAGCCGCCAGACCCGCTCACCGTGCCCCGGCACGCGACCGTGGACGGCGGACGCCCACCGGATCGGGATGCCGCCCATCCCGTGCACCGCCCCGGCCAGCCCACCGGCGACCGCGGCCACGGTGTCGGTGTCCCCGCCCAGGTCGATGACCAGCCGCAGCACCTCGGCGACGTCCCGGCTGCGCCGCAGCGCCCACACGGCCTGGCCGAGCGTCGGCCACACCGCGCCGTTGGACTCGGTCGCCTGCTCCGGCGTCCAGTCCGGTGCCAGCACGGTCGCCCACCGCGCGCGGTGCTCGTCGGCCACGCACTCCAGCGCCGCGGGGACGGCGGCCAGCGGGTCGCCGCCGTCGAGGGCGACGCGCACCAGTTCGTGGAAGACCGCGCAGCCCTCGCCGGCCGCCGGGCCGCCGTGGGTGAGCGCGGAGATGCGGCGGGCGGCGTCCATGGTGGCCGCGCGGCCGTCGCGGGCGAACCGGATGGCGGCGGGTGTCGTGCGCACCAGCGAGCCGTTGCCGGCCGCGTGCCCGGTGCGCGCGGAGTGCGCGGCGGCGGCGGTGTCCCAGGGCAGGCCGCAGCCGAGGACGGCGCGGGTCTGGGTGCCGATGTCCGGCGGGTCGGCGGCGGCCCAGGTGCGGAACCGGTCGAACAGGTCGGCCTCGTCCAGGCCACCCCGATCGACCAGCGAGGTGGCGACCAGCAGCGCCATCTGGGTGTCGTCGGTGAACTCCCCGGGCTCCCACCCGAGCGACCCGCCGCCGCACATCTCCGTGCGCGCGCCCCGGGCCGGGGTGGGGAAGCGGGCGGTGAACCGCCCGGGCGGACCGAACTCGAAGGGCGCGCCGAGGGCGTCGCCGACGGCCGAGCCGACCAGCGCGCCGGCGGCGCGGGAGGAGCGGTGGATGCGCGGGGTCACACCGGCATCCTGCTGCGCCGGTCCCACCCGTCAGGCGCTGACCTCCTCGTGCGTGTTGACCCCGGGGATGCGCCGCACGGATCCCCAGCCGAACCGGGCCCACACGACCAGCAGCGCAGCGCCGACGAGCGATCCGAGGGTGTCGCGGAAGAGGTCGCCGTTGGTGTCGTCGTTGTCCTCCGACAGGGCCGTCCCGAACCAGGCGTCGGACCGCCACTCGAACAGCTCCCACAGCGCTCCGATCGCGATGCCGAGCGCCGCGGTCACCACGCCGATGCCCACGTAGTGCTGCAGGTGCGTCTCGTCGCGGGGGTCCGGGACGACGTCCGCCCGGGCCAGGGCGATGTAGACCACCGGGGCGGTGAGCATCGGCAGCGTGAAGTGGACCAGGTCGTCGAAGCGGAGGAACCGGTCGTACAGGCCCAGCGTCTCGCCGAACCCCTGCAGGGCCATGCCCAGGGTCAGGGCCAGGTCGTAGAGCCGCGGCAGGTTCACCAGCCGTGCGACGAGGGTGACGCTGCCCAGCGCGGCGAGCAGGGCGGCCGAGCCCCATCGGCCGTCGGCCGCGTACACCCCGGCCCCGACGAAGACCACCAGCCGCAGGACGTCGATGCCGTCCCGGATCACCGGCGTCCAGTCCCCCAGCAGCAGCGTGCGCCCGTCCACGTCGACGCCGTACCCGCCGGGTGCCCCGAGGCTGCACGCGCGGCAGCGCATGACGCTGTGTCACCGGGGTCGGCTGTCACCCACGCGAGCGGGGGACGACGGCGTCTCCGGCGCGCGCGGCGCAACCGTCCGGTGCTGTGCTGTCCCCAGCCGGTGCGAGCGACCGGGGGCACCGCAGGACAGGAGCAGGCCGTGACCGATCGGGAGTTCGAGCCGACCGCCGCGAGCACCAGCCGGACGGCCCGCTGCACCAGCCACGCCGCCGGCCACGGCGTCCACCCCACGCACGTGCTGCTCTGCGACAACAGCCCCGACAGCGCCTGGACGCCGGTCGTCGTCATGGGCGCCGTCGATGACGTGCTCACCGTCGCCTGTGGCCAGGGACTGCGGCGCTACCGCAACCACGATCCCGGCCGCCTGCTCGACCTCGCCGGCGCCACCGGACCCGACGCGCTGCTCAACGAGCGCTACGGCCTGCTCTTCCTGCGCACCTGGCCGCGGGACGCCGCCTCCGTCTTCTCCCTGCAGCCGGCCGACCACCCACCGCACCCCTGCCGCTCCGCCTGACCACATGGGGTGAGGCGGCCCCGCCACGACGGTCCCCGACGAGCAACCCCCCATTAACGTCCGATCGCCTCCCGTGACGCGGCGTCACCGACCACCGGTCGACGTCCACCCGGGAGGAGGGGACGCCGCACCACAGCCCGTCCCCGCACAGGCTCGACAGGGGGAGTGGAGCGTGGCCCTGACCGGTGCCCAGCGCATCGACCGTCGATACCGGACCCTCCGCATCCCGTGGAGCACCCGGCTGCGCCTGCGCTGGTACGCCCGCGCCGACCGCCGGGCCGGCCTGCCGGTCGGGGTCGGCGTCGCCTCGACGCCGGTCCTGGCCGAGCTCGTCGCCGAGTACGGCGAGGCCTGCGAGCGCCAGCGCACGGCCTGCCTCGTCGACACCGACCCGGCCGACGTCCGGCTCGGGCAGATCGACGCGGAGCTGCGCACCCTGCGTGCCACCCTCGAGCGCCAGGCCGCGGACGTCGAGCGGGTGGCGCAGCCGCCCGCGCCCGCGTGGCTCGCCCGCCGCTACCCCGGCGAGGAGAACCTGCCGGAGTCCGCGACCCGCGAGCGCCGCGCCGTCACCCACCAGCGCTCGGTGGCCGCCGCCCGCGCCGCGCAGGCCGAGACCCAGCGCCGGCTGGACGACGTGCTCGCCGAGCAGGCCCACCTGCGCGCCGCCGTCCAGGCCCGCGCCGACGTGGCCCGCTCGCACGTCGTGCGTGCCCGGGAGCTGACCCACCGCAAGGCCGCCGTCTACCGGCGTGCCCTGCTCCGCCGCCACCCGCAGCGCGAGGAACTCGTCCGCCTCTGGGACACCGAGCTGTGCGACCTGCCCGCCTGGGCCGCGCCCGAGATCCCGCTGCCCGCCCCCGCACCGTCTGGAGCCTCCGCATGAGCTGGACCTGGAAGCGCGACCCCGAGGACATCCGCCTCCCCTTCCTCGCGCCGCGCACCAACCGGGACGAGGTGGTCGCGCAGGTCGCCGCGCTGGCCCAGGCCGGAGCGCTGGACGCCGGCAACGGCGACGTCCTCGACGGCTGGCTGGAGGGGCTGCGCACCAAGCAGCGCGCGCAGGTCCTCACCGACCGCACCGAGCGGATCGCCGCCGCCCAGGCGGAGGTCAGCCGGCTCGAGGCGGAGGCCGAGGAAGCCCGGTTCGCGGCGGACGTCGTCGCTGAGCGTCTCGACCGCACACGGCGGGAGCTCTCGATCGCCGAGAAGCGCGTCCTCGGCCCGGCCGACGCGCAGTCGGTCGAGAAGCGGGAGCGCCGCAGCCGCCCCCGGCCGACCGTGGACGCACTCGAGGGTCTGGTCCCGTCGCGGGGTCATTCCGTGGTCATGGTCTTGCTGATCCTGCTGGCCGCCGCAGGGGACCTCGTCACCTTCCGGTTGACCCTCGCCGGCTTCACTGCATCCCAGGACTGGATCGTCTGGACCCTGACCGTCGCCTTCGCCGCGGTCTCCGTCGGCCTCATGCACGCTGCGGGCCGGGCGCTCAAGGACCTCCGCCAGGCACGCGGCGGCTCCGGTCGGGTCGCACTCGGCTTCATGATCGGCGCGTGGGTCCTCCTCGGCGGGGTGGCCACCTACTTCCGCTCCCAGGTGGCTACGCCGTCGTCCCAGCCGGCGGACATCTTCGGCGCCGACACGGCGGCCGACGCGGCCGCCGCTTCTCACGAGGCGCTGCTGTCCGCGGTGCTCCTCGCCGGGCTCTACATCGCCTCGGGCGTGCTGGCCTTCTACGCCGGCTTCTCCGAGCACCACCCTCACGTGCGCACGTATCGCGAGCTCGCCAAGCGCGTCGTGCAACAGCGCAAGCAGCTGTCCGGCGCCGAGGCGGCCGCGCGCAAGGCGACGCACGAGCTGGCGCACGCCCGCGGCAAGGTCGCCGCGGCGGTGTCATGGGCGGACGACGCGCTCGCCACGACCGACGCCGAGATCGCCGAACTCAAGGAGCTCGTCCGGGTCGAGGTCGCCGGTCACCTCGGGTTGCCCGAGGCCACGAACGGCCTCACCACCGGACGGCGGGTCGGTGGTGCGCATGCTGCGCCGCGGACGGACGTGCCCGAGCCCCGGGCGGGAGACGACGGGGCGCAGGGGGTCCCCGGTCCACCGCCACTCGACGCCAGGACGCCGCGGCGGATCCCGCGCGAGGTGTTCCCGCTCCTCACGCCACGGTCGGTGAACAGCTCCGGCTCCCTCAACGGGTCCGGCTCCTGAGCCGCCCCAGCACCCACATCAGGAAGGCACCCGTGTTCACGTCCCCCACCCTGCGCCGCCTCGTCGTCGCGGTCGGCTCGCTCGCCGTCGCCGCGACCGCGGCTGGCTGCTCGGCAGCCGAGGCCGCCGAGCCGACTGGCGCAGTCGCCGTCGTTCTCGGGGCGCGCAGCAACATGCCTCCGCCGGTGCTCGACAGCGCTGCCGAGGCTGCGCTGAAGACGGCGGTGCAGGACCAGTCGTTGGCCCTCTTCGTGATCGCGGACGGCGAGCCCGCTGTCGAGGGGAAGCGGGACCTCGTGACGCCAGGGGAGAACGAGACAGGACGTGAAGGGCAGCGCCAGGAGTGGCGGGAGTGGGTCAAGCGGAGCTTCGAGGGCGCCGCGGCGCAGGACGAGGAGACCGACCTGCTCGGCGCTCTGGACCTCGCGGCGCGCGCCATCTCGTCGGCGCCCGGCACCCACACGATCGTCGTCGTCGACTCCGGGCTGTCCACGGCCGGTGATCTGGACTTCGCCGGCCAGCCCGAGCTGCTCGACGCCGACCCGGAGGAACTCGCCGAGAGCCTCGCCGCGTCCGACGCGTTGCCCGACCTGACCGGTGTCCGCGTGGTCGTCCAAGGCATCGGTGACACCGCTGAGCCGCAGGAAGAACTGAGCACTGCCCAGCGGCGACACCTGGTCGAGCTGTGGGAGGCGATGCTCGCCACCGCCGGCGCGACCGAGGTCGTCGTCGAGGAGACCCCACTGTCCGGTTCGCCCTCCGACGGTCTGCCACGGGTGACCCCGGTCGGCCTGCCGCAGCCGGTGCAGTGCGTCGGCGGGGCGATCGAGCTGAGCGGCGCTGACGTCGCCTTCCAGCCGAACTCGGCCGAGTTCGTCGAGGCGGCCGCTGCGCGGGCCGTCCTCGAGCCGATCGCGAAGCAACTCGTTGGAACCGGCGCCACCGCCACGCTGACCGGGACGACGGCACGTGTCGGCGACCTGAAGGGCCAGCGTGCTCTGAGCGAGCAGCGGGCGCAGGCGGTGCTCGAGGAGCTCGTGGAGCTCCGTGTCCCGAGGGAGTCCCTGACCGCAGTGGGCCTCGGCAGTGAGTTCCCCGGCTACGCCCAGGACCACGATGCCGCCGGCAACCTGCTGCCTGGCCCGGCTGCGGCCAACCGCCAGGTGATCATCACGCTCGACGACGGGGCCGCATGGACCCTGTGCGACTGACGGGTACGTCGCGACCAGCGGCCTGAGGCGTCGGCGACCGGAGTGACGGGAGGTCACGTGAGGGGCAGCGCCACTTCAGTCCTCCCGGGTTCCGGGACGTGCACGTGCCACTGTCCTCGCGTCCAACCCGGGGTCGCGCGATGACGGACGACGGTTGTCGCACTCGCGGGCCTCGATCCTCACCGCCCCATGGGGGAACACATGTCGCAGTCGACTCACGCGCCGGCCGACCCGCAGGGGTACGCCCCTCAGCCGCCGGCCCCGGCCAAGAAGCCCTTCTACAAGCGCGCCTGGTTCATCGTCCTCGCGGTGCTCGTCGTCATCGCCATCGCTACCCAGGGCGGCGGCGGAGATGGTGAGTCGACGACCGCGACCGGTGACCCGGCGACCGGTGACGCGGCCGCTGCTCCGGCCGTGGACACACCCGCGGCCGAGGCGCCGGCTCCCGAGGCGCCGGGCATCGGTGAGCCTGCCGCCGACGGCAAGTTCAACTTCGTCGTCAACGGCGTCGACTGCAGTGTCACGGAGATCGGCAGCGAGTTCCTGAGCCAGAAGGCCCAGGGCCAGTTCTGCATCGTCGACCTGACGATCACCAACATCGGCGATCAGGCGCAGAGCTTCTTCGGCGACAACGCCACGCTCTTCAACGGGCAGGGCCAGCAGTTCTCGGCCGACGGCGAGGCGGCGATGTACCTGGAGGACTCGTCCTCGCTCTACGAGGAGATCAACCCCGGCAACACGCTGGCCAGCAAGGTCGTCTTCGACGTCCCCGCCGGCACGGTGCCGACCTCGATCGAGCTCCACGACTCTGCCTTCTCGGGCGGCGTCACCGTCGCCCTGCAGTAAGCACTGCACGGCTGAGGGCCTCCCGCTGACACGGCGGGAGGCCCTCAGCGCTTCCTGCGCGTCCGTCGACCCGGCCGAGGGCGGCGTGCTGGCCTGCAGCTGACCGCCCGGGGGGGGGGGGGGGGGGGGGGGGGGGGGGGGGGGGGGGGGGGGGGGGGGGGGGGGGGGGGGGGGGGGGGGGGGGGGGGGGGGGGGGGGGGGGGGGGGGGGGGGGGGGGGGGGGGGGGGGGGGGG